>CBDUWS010000298.1:0-3110 GCA_965370985.1 uncultured bacterium | reverse complement strand
CCTTTTTTCATAACAGTCTTTGCCATTCCAATGACAGTATTTCTCCATCGTTAAGAAAAGAAAAAAATCTTGTGAAATTTCGAATAATCATGTAAATTACCTACGGGTTGTCACGCTAGTTTGTTCAAAGAAGATGTTTCGAAAGTTTGTATGTTTAGTTTGAAAAAATTTCTCGCTCCTCTGTTTTCTCCTCTGTCGATTTGTGTTGAATTGATGGCGGTTGGTCTTGTGTTGCTGGTTTTTTCTCGGAAGCAGAAGACGGGAAAATTTTTTGTTGTCCTGGGCATGGTTGTTTTAGTGATGTGTAGTTATGAAGGGGTCTCGGGTCGAATTCTACGTACACTTGAAACGCAATATCCTCCATTGAATGTCGCCGAGTTAATGTCTGATAAAAATGGGGGGATTGGCGCACGATCTATAAAGTGGGTCGTGGTGTTGGCGGGTGGAGTAGCCGGAGACCCGACGTTGCCTATTCAATTGCAAATTTCCCACTATTCTCGTGTCCGGCTCATGGAGGGAATCCGGCTGCATCGTCTTCTCCCGGGCAGTAAAATCATTTTGACGGGGGGAATTGGATTTGATGGGCCTCCGGAAGCCACAACGCTGAGTCGTGTGGCCGAAGAGTTGGGTGTGGCCAAATCAGACATGGTCTTGGAAGTAGAATCTCGTGACACTAAAGACCATCCTTTGTATGTTCGACATATTGTGAAGGAAGAGCCGTTTATTCTGGTGACCAGTGCCTTCCATATGCCACGGGCTATGAGGATATTTATCAAGCAGGGGCTTGCACCAATTCCTGCTCCCGCTGGACACTGGAAGCCTGCCAAAGAATTTTGGTCCCCTGGGAACCTGTTTCCTAGCGCTTCAGGGCTTCGGTTAGCCGAACTCGCCTACCATGAATATATGGGACTCACGTGGGCTTGGGTTCGAGGTCAAATCTAAGGGCGTGGCTTCTGCCTGGTATGTTATCTGATTGTTGGACTTCCCCCCCCTTTTTTCTGGCCTCCACCTGTCCGATACAGATAGTGTGAATTTCTAAAGCTGGCAGGATTGTAGAGAAAGACCTTATGAAGCGAATACTGAAGAAGCAGTCCAATAATCCTTGGAAGATAGTTGAGGGAAAGTGTTTATTCTTGTTGGTGGCTTTTTTTTGGTTAGGTGGATGTAACTTTTGGAACTCTTATCTACATCCTGATTACGGATCTTCCCGGGCGGACCGATTATGCCATCCCTATGGTGATTGTTCACAGGGAACCTGGGTGGCAATTGATAGGTCTGTCAAAGACTCAACAGAAGCGAAGATGCAATGCCATGAGGCGGTCCAGCATCATGGGAATGGATGGTGGGATGATTCGGTGGCTAGGGGTTTAGAAATTGGAACCTGTATGGAGAAAAAAGGATATATCCTGCAACAATGAAAGCGGGAACCTCTAGCTTAGAATCTGGCCGTGAGAGTCATTTTACCCTTCTCGCCCATTTGTGTCCGTAGCAGTGACGCAAATGGTCGCCTGAATGCTTGTTCCTGTTCTGATCGTAAATGAGATGGTTTCTTGGATTTTCCCTCCTCCCTGAGCATTGCTTGCAGGAATATCCTTATATTTCATCATTCCCTTTCCCAAGTCATGATATATTGTGGTCTTGGCTAAGTTCGTTAATGCATCTCCATTGGCTTTAGTTGTAGGTTCGACATAGGAAACGGTCACAAAAGGCTTTGAGGCTTGGATCGTGGTCTCAGCGGAAGTTAAACATTTTGTTGCAGGGCGTGTCTGAGAAGAAACTTTCTGAGGCTGCTTGGGTTGGGGTGGTGTGGACGAACGTTTCGAAACTGCTGGTGTAGCAGGCATTTTGTAATCTGTGGGCTGTGATGGAAGACACGAAGGGCGGAGCCAACACAAGGCCGTATCGAGGCGTTCTTGGGATTCAGGTGTTGAGCACCCCTGCAAAAGACAGAGTGCCAAAATAAGTCCGGGAAAAGATAAAAAGCGAGAAAGCATAGTGTGGAAATTTTTGATTCCTTGGTCGAGTCAGATCATTTAGACTTATTGAAAAGAAAAATACCTCTTAATCTATGAGTAAGTATTGTACTCTGTCGTAAGGCTTAGGGAAATACATACTGGGGGTAATTTTGTAAGTGTCATGATTGTTTTCCTCTTGTTGGTATAGAAGAAGGGATCGGTTCATTCATGAAAAAAGATAAGCCAAACAGCCCGGCTACAAAAGTGCTTCGGAATGTGAAGTCGTTTCAGAGGCCGACTCACCTGCGGATTGTGAAAAGTCCAAGAAAAGTCTTTAAAGAATTGAAGTTGTTTGCCACGGATGTCGATGGCGTGCTGACAGATGCCGGTATGTACTATGGAGAGTCAGGGGAAGAATTGAAAAAATTCAATACTCGTGATGGAATGGGAATCAAGTTGCTGCAAGCCGAGGGAGTCATGATAGCCATCATTACAATGGAGCAAACTAAGATTGTCGCTCGTCGAGCGAAAAAACTAGGGATTACTGAAGTTTTTCAAGGAGCGAAGGATAAGGTATCCGTTCTGACCCATCTATCGGAGAAATTTAATATTCCTTTTGAGCAGATGGCCTATATGGGGGATGATGTCAACGACGTGGGCGCTTTACAGGCCGTTGGATATGCCGCCGCTCCGGCAGATTGCGTTGATCAAGTTCGTCTGGTGGTTCATTATATTTGTCAAAAAAAGGGAGGAGAAGGGGCTGTTCGAGAGGTCATTGATATGATCTTGGCAGCAAGGAATCGGTAGAGGGATTTTCAGGGGTATTTTTAGTTTGGACGAGAGAAATCCGACATATAATTGAATGTTTAGACCTAAATCGCGGTACACAATGGGCCTGTTGAATATTTCATTTCCCATAGCCTGTCATGCCCGAGGAATGATCGACGGCAGCAGCCAAGGGAATGTTCAAAAAAGTCCGTCCAGCAAGGCCGCAGCCTTTTTGACGCGCGGAGCGTACTCACAGTACGTGAGCACGGCAAAAAGGCGACCTGCCTGCACGTAGCCGCTTTCAGCCTTCGTAGCCACTTCGGCGAAGGAGGTTCGGCGGAGGCAGGGAACGCCGCTGGAGGCTTTTTTCAACATTCCCCTTGTTTA
>CBDUWS010000297.1:0-3120 GCA_965370985.1 uncultured bacterium | reverse complement strand
ACCATCTTGTCATTGTTTTCCTCATTTCCAAAAACCAGGGAAGAAGGACCAGCGTTGATCGACAACGTCGTATGATCCAGGAATTCTTGCAATGTGGCGCCTTGCCCACTGATGGTGATATCCAGGTCCGTTGATCCAGCAATCTCACTTGTCACATCAAAGGCTTGAAGGACCTGCCCATAATCCCAATCCTGGGCCGTGACCTCCACGGTCACCCTCGGTGCCGGGTGATTCCCGTCAAGTTCAAAACTCCCGGCAATGACTCCTCCAAAAGTTTTTGCCCGAAAGGGATTCACGCGGAGAAGTCCTTCTTCAAGTTTGGCCGACAGAGCAATCCTTCCAAGATTTTGCTGATCTACGAGGAGGGTATTGACGGCTAACTCCAAATCAATATCAATGTCAGCCATGCCTATTTGTTTGGCAAATGATTCCGGGGAAGGTGAAGAAATATTGGCTGAATTATTTTCCGGTTCAGAAGATTGAAAATCTTTTGTTTGTAGAGTTTCTCCCGTCAATCGTGAATAATAATGTGTGCGGTCTTCCTTGAAGTCCATGATGAACAGACCCGAGAGATCAGTTTGACCAACCTTAAGGCGGGAGTTTTCCAAACTGAGTGCGTTTTCTGAGAGGGATAAGGACGTGATCAACTCATAAGGACCATAGCTTGGCATATCGGATTGGAAAAGAGGATTTAAAGAACTGAGATTTTTACTACTAAGGGACCCGGTGAGTTCAAGATAGGGGTCGGTGTCGGAATCTTGAAAATGCCCCTTGGCCCTCAGCGTTGTCTTACCGGCCACCAATAGGCCATCAAAGGGCCAGGGATTCTTCAGATTCAGTAGGTCTACAACTTTACCCCCTGCTAACTCAAGAGAGAAAGGGACATCACGAAACGTCCCACGGAAAGCATAGGTCCGAAAACGATCTTCCAGGGGTAGGATGGTAGCTTCAATGATGGTCAATTGGGTTGGATCTTCCGGACCCTGCTCCCCATAGGGCTGATAGGAAATTGTCACGCGCTGAAAGCCCCCGTAGCCATCTTCTGGGATGCTGACATAGGGCTCAGATTTGGTTTCAGAGGGAGGCGACGTTTTCGAGTCTTGTCCGAAGGTCCAATTATTTATTTCGTTGGGGCCTTCTTCCAGGTGAAGTTCTACTCCATCAAAGAAGAGCCTATGCACGACCAAGCGGCGATCTATCAACGGAAGGAGGGCCAATTGTACTTCTAATCGTGTGGCTTTGAGAAATAAAGGGTGAGAAGCCCACGAAGGATTGGCAATGCGAACATCTTCCAGGATCAAGGTTGGAGATAAGGAAAGCGTTAATGTAATCGGTCCATTGAGGCTCACGTTTCGTCCCAGGACGAAAGAAAGCCCGGTTTCCATGCCCCCCCGGTACTGCTCCTCATCGATTAAAAATGGTAGGAACATATAAATGAATGTGCCAACCAGAACAAGGATGAGGGCAATGATAAACCAGCGCTTAAAAGGTCGAACACGCATGTGACGCTTCCGTGAAATTAATACATTCTGACAAAGTGCTCAGGAAACAATGCGACCAAGTAGCAGTTCCAAATGGAGTCCTGCCTTATAGCTTTTGGCTGTTTTGGTCTTTACTGGAAAGAAACATTCCGACAAGCCAGAGCACCAACACGTCCACATAAAATTTTCCCACAAACCCCTCGAGAAAGGCGACGGTACGAGCCAACGGCTTAGCCGTCCTTGTCCGCCGTCCTGTCCTCAAAAGCTTTAGGGAAGGTGACAGCCTTGGCGAAGGCAGAACGCGTGAGTGATTCAGAAGCACGGAATGCCACCCCCTCGGCACAATAGAACGTTCTAATCTCCCATCGTCCGGTTGTTATTGCTTTCTCTTCAGGTGTGCAACTACAAAATCCTTTGGATTAAGGACGGTGATGCCTTTATAACCGGAGGCTTTGAGCAGGGCTTTGTCTCCGCTGCATATCGTTCTTGTTCCACTCGCGATCGCACAGGCAAGAAACTTGTCATCATCGGGGTCGGAACAGACCTTCTCCTTCAGAGGGGGTGCCTTCACAATTCTCGCTCTGAGAGTCAACAACTCGAGGAATGCCTCTAACTGAACAACGGGAAACTGTTTCGCTAGTTGTTCCCCAACCTGCCGATATTCATCCAAAATCTCAATTGAGACGACGAACTCGATCCTGCCACGCCTCCAGGCGTCGAGAATCTCATAAGGGGGGCCGGAGAAATATACGCCAGAGATGAGCACGTTGGTATCAAGAACGAGCCTCACTCCCGTCCTCTAACTTTAGCAATAGCCTTGGCGATGTCTGACCGCTTCATCCTAGTTGCCCTAGCCTGCATCCGAGCTTTTTCGATGATGGCGTCGAAATCTCGGATTGAAGGAGGAGTGATGGTTTTAAGAATGACAGCGTCATCCTCTCCCACGACGACAAATTGATCCCCTGCTTTGAGTCCGAGTTGTTTTCGGACTTCCTCCGGAATTACGACTTGTCCTTTGGACGACAATTTTGTAGTTGCTACAGACGCCATAGTGTTCTCCTCTCTTAAACCTAGAAACGGCGATTTCTAGGTTAAATCTTACCAGTAAGACTATACCCTACGGGTTTGACCCAGGCAACTATTTCTTCGCCGGGATAACGGTGCCCTCTGAAGTAGCCCCCGGTACAGCCGTCATCACATCCAACATCGCCCAGGGTATTGTCAAGTTGAGCGGGATTTGACACACTGGTGTGATGAAAAATAGAAAACCCAGCTACCGCGGCTTTCGTTTTCCCTCTGAAATCATCAGCCATACCGTCTGGCTATACCATCGATTCTGTCTCAGCTTTCGTGAGATCGAAGGATTACTGGCCAAACGCGGGATCACCGTCACCTATGAGACGATCCGACAATGGTGTCAAAAGTTTGGACCTGGGTATGCTCGGAAACTCAAAAAACGAAAAAGCCGACTGGGCAACACGTGGCATATTGATGAAGGGTTCGTCACCATTCAAGGAGAACGCCAGTATTTGTGGCGGGCCGTCGATCAAAATGGCGATGTGATTGATATTTTGGTGCAACGCCGTCGCAATCAGCGGGCGGCTGAACGCTTTTCCCGTCGCCTGCTCAAAGGCCAAGG
>CBDUWS010000296.1:0-3124 GCA_965370985.1 uncultured bacterium | reverse complement strand
AAAACTGAAGCGATTCCAGGCTTGCAATTCGCGAAGCATCTCCACATTAAGACCGATAAACAGCAATTGGCGGTGGCGGCGGTCAAACTCGCCGAGGAGTTGCCAGCAAAAGGAATTGTCGTGATTACCCGCAGAGGCTTCATGGCCGATTATGTCGCTAATTGTCGTCCCTTTTCTACGAATATCTATGCCTTTACCAACGGGAGTCAAACTCGTCGAACGATGACACTCAATCGCGGGGTATTCCCCTTCCGAATCAATTTAAGCTCGGATCCTGAAAAAACGTTGCAAACCGCTTTTCGGATTTTAAAGGACCGCGAACATTTCCAGCCGGGTGAAAAAATCGTAATTATCTCAGATGTGTTAGCCCAAGAACGGGTTGATTCGATTCAAATTCGAACCATTCCCTGAAATAAAAGATGTACAAGCTAATGCTTAATCTATCTGACAGTGGATAACAAAGTGACGAGGAAGTAGGAAAAGAAAATGTTCAAGCTCATCCGGAGGTCCTTCCTGCAAGCAGTAGAGCTTGCCCCTGCAGCCATTGGCAGGGGCAGGAATCCATCCAGATTTTATTTCCCTTACCAAGAGGTGAAGATGGATACCCGCCACAAACTGCGGGTATGACTACTCGGTGCCAGAAGCTCTTTCTCTTGGTTCAGACTCATACTCAAATTGTCTGAAAGATAAAGTCTAAGTTTTTATATACCAGCATAAGGCTACCCCCCTCACCCTATCTCTCTCCCCAATTGGAAGCGAGGGGAAATTGAGAGGTATCCTCACATAGTGCTAAGGAAGTTCTGTTCCGTGCATTCGCGCAAAGAGCTCCCAATCGAATGGTTTGGGGACCACGGCATGAAGGGGGATCGGCTGAATGGCTCCTAAGCCTTGATAGGCTAACATGCACCCAACGATGTGTTCGGGCTGTTCAACCAAGCGCCGAATGGTTTCATACGCAAGATGTTGCGCCATGGCTTTATCCACGGGAGTTGGAGACGCACCTCGTAAGGTATGACCCAGAATGGTCGCTTTAGTCGCCACAGAAAGGGGATAATGTCCGGATCTGGTTTGGAGGTGAGGCCATTGAGCAATTCTTTCCGCCACATACCGGGTTAAGCCATGAACGCCTCCTTCCGGATGATGGCGATGCGGTGTGCGTTCCGCCACAACAAACAGATGACTTTTGTTCCGGACTCCCAAGGTTTTTTTAAGGGTTCCCAAAATGACCTCTTCGATATAGGCGTCAGGATCAGGATGTTCATTGACCAACAACCCTTCGGCTCTGGCCTGATAGGCGCAGGTTAAGGCCAAATGTCCGGATCCTGCTCCCATCACCTCTACGAAAAACACACTCCCCATGGCCGCGCTCGTGGCTTTCAACGATTCAATCGATTTATTGGCGAGCTCCACCGCCGAATGAAGCCCCAGCGACGTCGTGCCAGCAAGATTGTCGTCGATCGAGCCAGGAATACCCACAACTTGTACGCCAAACTGTTCGAAGAGGGCTCGGGCCCCACGTAAACTGCCATCCCCCCCCATGACTACGACGGCCCCATCCTGCAGAAAGGGCTTGAGGTGATGCATGGCTGCCAGTTGTGCCACCTCACCTTTAAAATCTTCAAACCGGCTGCTTCCAATGGGACTACTGGGATGGTTACTCATCCCGCGTGTCTCCTCTTCCGTGACTAACTCAATCCAATTGTTCACCAATCCAAGAAATCCATGGTGAACAAAATAGATGTCGAGACCCAATCGGGTCCCCGTCACGTGAAGCTCTTTCAAGACCGCCCCGGCTCCCGCAAAATCTCCACCAGACACCAACACGACAAGCCTGCGAATTTGCCGAGGCTTCAACGTCACCTTCTCCCTGCGGGTTTGTTCCACTGAGACCCAGGCTTCCCGAGCCGCCCGGTCGCGTTCTGATAGACCCACAGCCGTGGAATACCCTGACAATTGCCCATGCTCAAACGTGAGGAGCACCACATTGTCCTGTCCTTCTTTATAGCCTCCGAATTCGATAAAGGCTTCACTGAACGGGCGAGGATCCAGATAAATTAAGAGCGCCCGCAAGGTTGAGCTGTGCGTGTACAAACACAACACTTTCCCCAGGTAGTCCTGGCCCAATTGATGAAACCTATCCACCAACTCCACATAGAGTTCAAAAAACGAGTGCCCTCCCGGGTAACTGTACAGCGGGTGTTTAATCAACCGCTGGGCTGTTTTGGCATCGACGCCAAAAGCCCTCGCGGCTTCCTCGGCTTCTACGGTTTTGTCAATGCCGGTGGCCCATCCAAAGTCTTGTGATTCTAACGCCTCTTCGATAATGGGCTCTTTTGCCGTGCCTGTCTCCTGGTCCAGGATGGGCACAACCCGCTCAAAGAGCTGCCGGGTATTGGGGCTGGTGCTCACCATATGCACAAAGGATGATGCATCCAGGTAATTATGTAATTGGAGGAAGTCCAATTGTTTCCCGACCAGGCCCACCGTCCTGGCCAAAGCCGTGCCAATGGCATCAGCCTTTGGAATACCCCGTTCGGGGTCCAACACGTTGCGTAACCGACGCCCCACCCGAAAATTTTTACTCTCCACCTGAGAGATTCCATGGCGCATGGTGAAAAACAACGTTCGCCCACTCAAATCCCGTGGCATCAACCAGAACCGATCATCTCCGATGTCGAGAACGATACGGCCCTCAGCCAAATTGGGCGTCATGTTCGGGCGTGGCACAATAGCTACCGGACGACGACGAATAGGTTTTTTTGTCGCCCCAATCGGAGCGCGAAATAAGGAAGAAAGTTCTCCTTGGGCGAGTAGCTGATTCCATGCGGCAAAAAACACTAAGGCATCTCCTCCGCACGCTTGGTGAATCAGTGCATGTCTTGCCTTTTTGTAAGCCGCAGCATCTAAAACCCCCGTTTGGGCTTGTTGAACCAACTCCCTGATCGCCACCATGGCCTCTCGGGCACGCTGTGCGCGGTTCATCGAGGCCACTGGATGTGAGGGGAACCGGATTCCCTCCACAGACGGACGACGGGCAAGTGCCTCACCATAGGTAAGGAGGCCGTCAACCGTGACAAAATTGAGATTTTCCTTATCGAAGCTCATGTTTCATGACTTTGGTGCA
>CBDUWS010000295.1:0-3157 GCA_965370985.1 uncultured bacterium | reverse complement strand
GGGTCGAGGTTCGGTCTTTTGTGATATTGGTAGCCGGATATGAAATGTCGTGCCTTTGCCCTCTTCACTTTCAACTCGAATCTGGCCATGATGAAGATCTATCGAATCCTTGACGATTTTCGTGCCGAGCCCGGTTCCAGTTTTCTTTGTACTGATAGTCTGTGTAGTAAATAACCGATCACGAATTTCCGGCGGCATTCCTCGTCCGGTGTCTGACACTGCCAAATCAATTGTGTCCGGGTGTTCTCCTTGGCCTCCGTGAATAGTTACAGATCCTCCCCTTGGGATTTCTGGAATAGCATTATTCACCAGATTGTACAGCGCATTGAAGAGTCGTCGTTCGTCTCCTTCTAATAGAGGTAGGGTTTCCAGGTTAGATGTGTGAAGGGCAATGCCTTTTTCTGCCGCATATGTCCGTAGCGTTTCGTAAACATCTTCAACGATGTTGTTGATCAGGCAGGATGTGAAATGCGGGGGACTGGTCACCCCTTTCACGGCATCGGCGATCTCCCGAACTCGATCTTGAATCCGTTTAGCATTAGTGACGATCATCCTCAGAAGATCCAGACTATCGGCATAGCTCATTTCAGCCCCTTTGGCCTTGGCCTGAATTAACTGGGGAAATTGTTCGTCCAATTCGTCCTTTAATAAATCGGCGCCAGATAACACAGGCATCAACATATTTTTTATATCGTGCCCGATATCGCCCAGTACTCTGGTGACTTCCGCCAATTTGGCTTCCTCTAATAATTGTGCGGCCATCTGTTTCTTCTCGGTGATGTCCTGAAACGTGACCACGGCTCCCACCAAAGTGCCCTGCTCACCCCAGATCGGAGTACTGGTATATTCCGCCGGAAAGCTGGAGCCGTCCTTACGCCAAAAAATTTCCGTATCGCCATGATGGACCTGTCCATCCTTATAGGCGCCATAAATTGGACAATCTTCTTGAGGATATGGGCTACCATCAACCAGGGTATGATGCCAGAGGGAATGACTGGGTTGCCCGATCAACTCTTGAGGCTCATATCCCAGCATCTTAGCGGCTGCAGGATTCACGAACGTATGCCGGCCGTCCAAATCTAAGCCGAATATTCCTTCGCCAGCGGCGTTTAGAATTCGATCATTTTGCCGTCGAAGTTCGGTAATAGCCAGTTCGGCTTTCTGCCTTTCGGAGATATCTAGGAAGGTCACCACCGCTCCGACTAACTTTCCTGCTTCATCTGTCATCGGGGTGCTGGTATATTCCACCGGAAAACTGGAGCCGTCCTTACGCCAAAAAATTTCCGTATCGCCAAGATGAACTTGTCCGTCTTTATAAGCGCCATAAATGGGGCACTCCTCTTGGGGATAGACGCTGCCATCAGCTTTTGTGTGGTGCCAGAGTGAATGGCTAGGTTGACCAACCAGTTCATCGGGCTCGTAACCCAACATGGATCCTGCTGAGGGATTGACAAAGGTATGCTTCCCATCCAAGTCCAGGCCAAAAATCCCTTCCCCTGCTGCCCGTAAGATGAGGGCATTCTGTTGTTCCAGATGTTTTATGGTGTGCTGAATATCTAGACCATCCTGTTTGGGTTGCTGGGGTGATGCTGCCATAGTGCTCTTTCCTATTCGTTCAGCTCAAGGATCGGGAGATGTTCCCCGTCCCTAGGTAAAGGTAGATTGAAGCCCATCAAAGCGACTGTACTTCGTTCCCGGTTCATTTGGCCAAAGTTCTGATGTACTGAATCAGTTGCCAGATCTGATTATCGGGCATTCCTGTAAATGCCATCATGCCCGTTCCTGGGGATCCTTTTTTAATAATCCAATACATTTGACCATCGGAAATATCTTTCATGGTGTCACCACAAGTAAAGTTCCGTGGACGCGGATTCAAGGCTGCTCCCATGGGGCCCTCCCCATCACCTTTGACCCCATGACAATTCATGCACGCCAAGGGTTTTGCTGTTTGTTGGAACAGCGTTTCACCAGCTTTAATGTTGGCTGCATTTTCGGGTAAGGGATTTGTCATTTTTCGGAACTTCCCGGGGGCTCGTTTGGTTTTACGGGGTTGAGGGCAAATACCAGATGGGCCACCCCCTGCTGCTGCTACAGCCGTTTCCGGTGATCCCTTAAACGTCACCTTCAGGTACGCGATGACATCAGCCACACCCTGTTGGCCGATGGTCAGGCCCCAGTATGGCATGTTCGTTGATTTCCCCACACTTCGTCCGCCATGGTAAATCACATTGTAGAGATAATCCATGGGTAATTTTTCAAAAGGGATGTTGGCGTGGACGGCCGGTTTGGGGCTTAAGCCCGATGCCGCTGGGCCATCACCTTTCCCTTCGGCGCCATGGCATTGCGAGCAATATTCTTTATAGACAACGGCGCCCCGCTCTGCACTGGCTTGAGCAAATTCTTGGCTGGTCCACGGTTCGTAGTATTGAAAGTCCTTCACGCCGAGAGTCATCAAATATCCAATCACGCTTCGAAGTTGAGGTTCGGTGGCATCGGCTAAAAACTCTCCGCTATGCGGTGTGTAGTCTTGAGGATTGATCCCGAAACGAAATAACCAATCGGCGTCATAGCGATTTCCCGAATCAGCCAAATTCGCGCTTTGCGGTCCGCCGACGAGCTGTCCGTTTTCTTCAATGGTATGGCACCCGATACATGCGTGTTCCTTGAATATGAAAGCTCCATCACCCAGGTCTTTTTTGGTGACTTTGGTGAGATCAAAGGCTCCAACCGTCACGCGTGAATCTTTTAAATTCTTTTCAAAATAATCCGCAATACCCTTAGCCTGTTCTTCTGTCACCGTTATATGTGCATCAGGTTTCTGCCCCTGATCCCACCGATAGCTCTTGGCATACAACAGCGGTTCTTTGCCGGTGAGCCAACGGATCAGCCAGTCCCGCTGATACTTACTCCCGCCCCACATGAGGTCCGGAGCTTTCAAGTTAAACCGGCTCTCTTCCTCCCCTTCAAATTTATGGCAAGTCGAACACATATTTTTTATCAGGGCCTCTGTCTCCTGGGCATCAGCCGCGAAAAGAGAGAGAGGGGAAACGAAAAAGAAAAAGACGCTCAGCGTGAGCATCAGAGTGCGTCCTTGAAATTTGGGCCTTACTGGTCTCTTGTGATTCATCGGAACAACCTCCCTAAATTCAGGAAAACA
>CBDUWS010000294.1:0-3169 GCA_965370985.1 uncultured bacterium | reverse complement strand
GTGGGGCTTGGCGCAAGAGATCTGCTTCGACTAGATGTCGGCTATTTGCTCTATGGCAACGATATGGATGAGTGGACAACACCGCTAGAAGCCGGAGCTGAATGGGTGGTGGCCTGGAACAAAGGCCAGTTTCAGGGCCAACTGGCGCTTCAGAAACAAAAAGAGCAAGGAGTCACTCGAAAGCTTGGTGGGTTTGAAATGATGGAGAGAGGAGTTCCCAGACATGATATGGAAATTCTGAAGGACGGAGAGACTGTTGGAACAGTTACCAGTGGAAATTTTTCTCCCGTTCTACAAAAAGGCATTGGCTTAGGGTCGCTTCCCCCAGCCCTATGTAACGAAGGGACGATGGTAGAAATTGATATTCGCGGGAAACATGTGCCTGCCAAAGTCGTCAAACCACCATTCTATAAGCGCCAAAAATCTTAATTCCTGTAGTTGTCGACGGCAATGTCTATGGAAGAAGAAAAATTACTATCGTCTGAGCAGATTTATTCAGGAAAAGTTTTGAAACTTAACCTGGATACGGTTGTACTGCCAAACGGACGAACGACCAAATTGGAAATTCTTCGGCATCCTGGTGCCTCCGCTGTTGTGCCTCTCAAAGATGACGGAAGGGTGGTTCTCATCCGGCAACTCCGGCATGCAGTGGGCGGATTCATCTATGAAATTCCCGCTGGGAAATTAGATCCGCAAGAAGATCCACGAGATTGTGCAGCACGGGAATTGGAAGAAGAGATTGGATATCGTGCGGGGTCCTTAGAGTTACTCACGAGTATTTGGACGGCGCCGGGATTTACGGATGAAGTCATCCATATTTTTCAAGGGACCAATCTGCAACAAGGAAAGCAGAATTTAGATCAGGATGAGGTCCTCGAAATTGTGGAATGGTCACTCGATGAGGCAATGGCAAAAATTCAAGACGGCACCATTCGCGACGCCAAAACGATCATCGGCCTACAATTAGTGTACTTCAACCTTAGGCCATAAGGCCTGGATTTTCCGATGGTATCTGTCAGACATTGGGCTGGAACAATCAAACTTGCCTGATGCAAATCCCATTTATGTTTCGTCACCCCGCATGTTTGTAGCGGGGATCTATCTTAAACTTCCTGCAATAAAAAAATCATGGAATGAAAGGCTCTCCACTTTCGAGGGAGTGATAGGGTTTGTATCAACCACACTTGGTAGCGGAACAGACAGTTCATCTGGATATGTGCTTGTAAGTTCGACATGTCCTAAATGAGGGACTTGACGTTGATGCCGACTCTCGCACTGAAAGCTCACTTCAAGCTCAAACCGCTTCAAGAGATAGTGAGCCAACTCAATTCTGGATACTACTCGCGTGGCCGGAATATGGTGAATGCCAATCTCTTTGCTCTTTGCAAGTGCCATCACTCTCCTAGCTAAATCCTCCGCCCACACCACAGAGCGAAACTCGTCCTCCACAATCGTGATAGGAAGCTTGCGTTGAGTGCGATAGCGAAGCCAATCCAGGTGACCGGTGCGACCATTCGGGGATGGACCGATGGCCAACCCCGTCCGAATTACCAAAGATTGCGGTTTCTCCAAGACCACTTGCTCCGCTTCCACGCGAGTTCTTCCATAGACACTAATCGGGCATGGTGGAGAATATTCATCGTACGTTCCATCTCCACCAAAAACATGGTCAGAGGAGACATAGACCAATCGTGTCTGGTTCGGTAGGGCTTTCACCACCCGTTGAAGATGCCGCACATTAATCTCGTAGGCCCACTCAGGATCAGCTTCGCATTTCTGCACATCGCATACCGCATGGCAATACAGAAGAACGGGTGGTTGGGAATGATCAAAGATCGCTTTGATCCATTCGTGATCATCCAGGTTCAGTGTCGGCCAAGATTGTACGGCGGCTGCTCTATTTCTAGGGGATGTAAACGGCACAAGAGAGTCTGGGAAGGTTTTGGCTAGATTAAACCCCAGAATAGATGTTGCCCCAAAAAGCAAAATAGGATGACTCATGTGGGTAGATATGACATTGTTGCTATTGGGTGGGCATACTAATGTTCAGTCATAAACCATCCGGCGATTGAGAGGCGTTTGTGATCCCCTGCCAAGGCATCCACTCGGCAGACACGATGAAACTGGGGTACGGCAAATATCGCCAGTGAGCCAGGGGATGGCGCAATGCATTGCACAACTGCTAGGTTTTTCTTTCCCTTCGGATCTGCATTTTCTTTGTAAATGATAAGTTCTCCGCCCCAATCTGGTTGCCATTCTTCATGGAAGTAGGTGGCCAAGGCTAAACGGCGAGTGGGGGGGATTCGTCCTTGCGCATAGGTGTAGGCATCGTCGGTATCATCATGTGTAGATAGACAGTCGCCAACGCCATAGGAGTAATAATTGAAATTGATATGCCGACCGATAATATTGGGAAACGATTCCATATACTCGGCAACACATGGGAGCCCTACTCGTTCAATAAAACGATTGCCTTCCGCAGGAGCAATTTCTGCTTTAAGCCAATTTCCACAATTCTGAAAAGCCTTGGCTACGGATTCCATATCGGCGAGCGCGGTCCAGGTTGAGCGATCCATCGCCTTTCGAAACACCTTCCGTTCGTCAGGATTCCAAAAATTTTCCAAGATTAAAACCGGGTCTTGTGCAAATGAGAACTGGTCAGAACGAAAACTGGAAAAGTTTGTTTTCATAGGTCTTTCACAATCGTGTTTCGTGAATTGCTGTCTGAATCCATAGAAGATCTTTTTAGCAACTTCTTTACGGGGTAGCAATAAGGTAAACGGATTCTCTGCGTAGACAAGAGGAAAATAGCAAAAATTTCAAAAAAAATATGCTTGGGCCTGTTTGGTGGAGCTCCACTCCAAAAGGATATCTCACGTATCTATTCGGATAGATGTTTTCTCCATGCAGGCGCAGACCAAGAAAAATTCATAGAGATTGTCGGTGAATTTTCCTTGAAATATCAATTAGTTATTGGAATATTTTCCTGAGAATTAGAGCAAGTCATTTCATGGCAATGGTTTTGCATCATCTAAGCAATAGGTTCGCCCGATGACAATCAATGGTAGATTGCTCGCACAGCGTATGTTTCGGGGATTTTTGTAGAGGCAGGTAGTCAGTGAATCTTACAATATCAGGTCAGATCACAGGATTGGCGACAATCCCCAAG
>CBDUWS010000293.1:0-3182 GCA_965370985.1 uncultured bacterium | reverse complement strand
CTTACTGCACAAGAGCCTGTAGAGAGGACGAGTTAGGGGCTAAAGAAGCCGTACGAATCAATTGGGCTCCGCCTGGAAAGATTCCCAAATGCGGCAATACTCGCTTGGCAACCTTTCCAAAAACAGGAGCAGCGGTTTTTCCACCCCATTTTCCAATTTCTGGTTCATCAATCACCACCAACATAGTGAGACATGGTTGATCGGCCGGCACAAACCCGACAAACGAGGCAATGACATCCGATGACGAATAGGTGCCTGTTTCCGGATCAATTTTCTGAGAAGTTCCTGTCTTGCCGGCTACACGATATCCCACCAATTTTGCTCCCTTGCCGGTTCCCGTCTCGACAGCCGCTTCAAGAATATGACTCATGCGTCTCGCTGTTTGTGAAGAAATGGGTCGTCGCCTGGGTTGTGGATCTTTTGTTAAAACTGCTTGTCCATGACCATCCAAAACCGAAGAGACAACGCCTGGAGTCATGAGCCATCCCCCGTTCGCCACGACTGACATCGCGGTCACCATTTGGATCGGCGTGACGGCAATCTCTTGCCCCAAGGCTAACGATGACAGGCTCCGACCACTCCATGTGTCGGGATGATGCAAAATCCCTGGTGATTCTCCAGAGAGGTCAATTCCGGTCTTCTCTCCAAAGCCAAACGCCTTCAGATAAGCAAATACCCGTGATCGCCCCAATTGAACCGCCACCTTAATAGCTCCTACATTGCTGGACCGCACCAGCGCTTCTGAAAACGTCATCCAACTGGATTTGGCCGGATCATGCACGATCGTACCCGCCACGGACATTTGCCCATCACCTCCATAAATCAAGGTGTCAGGCTCCATGACCCGCTCTTCCAATGCTGCGGCAGCAAAGACTACTTTCAAGGTCGAGCCCGGCTCATAGGGATCAGTGACAGCCCTGTTTCGCCAATCTTTGGCAGAAAGTTCTCTAAAGTGGTTAGGATCAAACGTGGGGTAAAGGGCCCAAGCTAAGATGGAACCGGTCATGGGATCCATGATCAAAATACTTCCAGATTTAGCACGACTCTGGCGCACCGCTTTCGCCAATTCATCTTCAGCAATAAACTGGATCACTTCATCAATCGAAAGGGTGACGTGATACCCAGCCTGCAGGCCCGTAGAATCCTGGTTGTAAAGAGATGAGATGATCCCACCTTTGGCATCCCGTTGATACCGCACAAGGTTCTTTTCTCCACGTAAATAGGACTCATATTGAAATTCAATGCCCTCTAATCCTTGATTGTCATCACCGGCAAAGCCCAAGACATGAGAACCCAACGCTCCCTTGGGGTAAAAACGATGAGGTCTCCTGGGCACTTCGACTCCTGGAATTGCCAACGCCACCAATTGTTTGGCCATTTCTTCCGGAATATGACGTTTGACCAGGACATGAGGTTGCTTGCGTTGAAAAATCTTACGCAACTGGGCAACCGACATCTTTAGAACCGGTGCTAAAGCTTGTGCGGTTTGCCGAGGATTTTTGAGAGACCTGGAATTCACATAGACCGAGGGCACATCGATATTCAACGCTAAAGGATGGCCATGACGATCAACTATCACCCCTCGGTCGGGCTGAACCATCACCGATTTCTGGTGTTGTCGTTGCACTTGATAAGCGCCAGCATCAGATTGCAACACCTGTAAATAAAACAGCCGACACCCTATTAGGACAAATCCGAATATCAGACAGAGGCAGACAATGCCACTGCGCATTTTACAAACAGGGTGAATGTCTTGGGTGGTCGGGCTCATGGCAGACTCACGAGGGAATCTGAAAATCTACTGACTAATCGTACGCCTGAACTGGTATCCGATTCTGGAGAAGGATTCATATCGAGCGAAACCATGACAACCTGGCCTTCTTGAGGCACGATGAGCCCTAATTGCTCATGGGCTCGCCGGGCAATTTGTTGTGGATCTGTGAGTGCTGACAACTGCCCGTGCAACGCCTCCTGCTGTTTTTTGAGGACCGTACGCTGGTTCTCCAAATCTTCCATGTCATATCCTAGCCGCCACATATCAATCTTGACCCCTACATACAGAAGACACCACACCCCCAATAAAATCATCATGCCCAGCAAGACATTTTTCCTCATGGGAGCACCCCCTCTGGTAAACGTTGCGCAATTCGTAACTTGGCACTTCTTGCGCGCGGGTTTTGTTGAATTTCCTCTGTATCAGCAACCACAGGTTTTTTGGTCAGCAATGTGATTGCGGGGTTCTCTCTTCCTGCTAAGGATCGGAATGTGTGCTTGACCACGCGGTCTTCTAAAGAGTGAAACGCCACAACACACAATCGCCCACCTTCCTTTAAGAGATTGACCGCATCCTCTAAGGCGGGTTGCAGAAGATCCAACTCCTGATTGACCCGAATTCGTAGGGCTTGGAAAGTTCGAGTGGCACAATGTATCCGCCCTTTTCTATAGGCGTGGGGAACGGCACCTTTAATGACCGCGACAAGAGCTTGCGTCGTCTCCAACGCAAACGTTTTCCTGGACTGAACAATCGCCCGCGCAATGCGTCGAGAGAATCGCTCTTCGCCACATAAAAAAAACAAATCGGCTAGCTCCTTCTCAGGAAGACAATTAACCAGATCTGCTGCTCTTGGACCTTGCGTTTGATTCATTCGCATATCCAAAGGGCCATCCGAGGAAAAACTAAATCCACGTTCGGGCTTATCGAGTTGCAATGAAGACACTCCTAGATCGAAGACCACGCCATCGACCTTCTCAAAACCCGCCCGATGCACAAATTCCACAATGTGGGAGTAATTCCCATTATAAATCTTCACGAATGACTTATACGGCTCTAAGTTTTTCTCCGCATAAGCCAAGGCCTCAGGATCCCTATCCAAACCAACCAGATAAGCATTTTTTCCAGACTTTTCTAGTATTTTTAAGGATGTTCCCCCGACTCCCAACGTACAGTCGACATAGATTCCACCTGGCTTTGGACTGAGCCAATGGCAAATTTCTTTAGCAAGAACAGGAACATGCACATTATTCATTCATTATGTTACATTTTTGCAATACATATGCGTTATTTCTCCCACTTTCTCCCACTTTCCGCAGTATACAACTCTGGCCAATCATGTCAAGTACCTACTGAAAATTGTGGAAATCAGCGAAAAAAATGAAGAGGCATACTATTAGTAGTCTCACCC
>CBDUWS010000292.1:0-3185 GCA_965370985.1 uncultured bacterium | reverse complement strand
GCCATCGATCGGCCAAATCCGTTAACGGCAAAGATATGTGACATACTGATTGGCTCTTTGGTCCTTGAACCGTCACATCCATGAGTTCAGTACTGGTGACGTGTCCTATTAGGTTCATCGGTACTTTCGCACCCATATCTTGGATACATTGCCTGACCTGATCAAGATGTTCTTGTTTGACTGATACTACCACTCGTGAAGAACTTTCCCCAAAAAGCAGCGCATCAAGACGTATACGCTCTTGGGTGAGTGTAATCTGTGCCCCAAATGGGTTGGAGGGATGCGTGAGGCAACACTCAGCTAGTGTAACCAGCAGTCCCCCTTCGGAGCAATCATGAGCCGATTTCACCCACCCCTTTCGAATGAGCGTCAACACACATTGGTGTAGAGATCGTGCCTGTTCCAAATCTAACCACGGAGGCATTCCTTGCTCTCGAGAATGCATGACTTTGAGATATTCCGTTCCACCGATTTCTTCCCGCGTTTCACCAAGCAGCAGAATGGCATCGCCCGATTCCTTGAACCATTGAGTCGTAATATCTTCTTCTCGCTCAATTAACCCGACCATGCCAATAATGGGGGTGGGATAAATGGAGAGACCATTCGTTTCGTTATACAAACTGACGTTGCCGCTCACCACAGGAATTTCAAATTCACGACAGGCATCGGCAATCCCCTCTACCGCCATGACGAATTGCCACATAACATCTGGCCGCTCGGGATTTCCAAAATTAAGACAATCTGTAACGCCAAGTGGTTTGGCGCCAGAACAAATTAAATTTCTCACCGCTTCCGCCACGGCCAATCCACCACCCATATAGGGATGAAGTAAACAGTAGCGGCTATTGCCATCAGTCGTCATGGCCAATGATGTTTTTGTTCCTTTAATGCGAACTACGGCCGCATCCGACCCTGGGCACACCACGGTATTGATCCCAACCATATGATCATATTGCCGAAACACCCAACGCTTGCTGGCTATGGTTGGAGAACCTAGTAACTGCAATAAGGCTTCCGCTGGATCTTTCACATCAGGCAAGGCATCGAGATTTAACGCCTGCAAGATTTCTTGATACTGGGGAGGCGCGGATGGTCGTTCATAACGAGGGGCACCCTCCGCAATGGCATCAGCGGGGATTTCCGCGACGACCTGATCCCCTTCTCGAATTCGAAGCAAGCCATCGTCTGTAACCTTTCCAACCACAGCAGCATCAATACCCCATTTTCGACAAACGGCTAGGACCGCTTCTTCTTTGCCTGGTTTGGCTACCAACAGCATCCGCTCTTGGGATTCAGATAGAAGGATGTCATAGGGCGTCATATTGGGTTCGCGTCGTGGGACTTTGGCTACATCCAGTTCGATGCCCGTCCCGGAACGAGAAGCCATTTCACAAGACGAACTGGTCAACCCAGCCGCACCCATGTCTTGAATTCCGATTAAAAGATCTTGCTCTAAAAATTCAAGACAGGCTTCAAGTAAGAGTTTTTCCAAAAACGGATCCCCTACTTGAACATTGGGCCGTTTTTTCTCAGACGCATCATCGAAACTATCCGAGGCCATTGTTGCGCCATGAATGCCATCTCTGCCGGTTTTGGCTCCAATATATAACACGTGATTACCTGTGCCTTTGGCTAACCCCCGCAAGAGACGATCCTTTTTCACAATGCCTAAACAAAAAACATTCACCAGAGGATTTTTGGAATATATATCGTTAAAAGTAATCTCGCCGCCAACGGTTGGAACCCCAATACAATTGCCGTACCAGGAAATACCCGAAACAACGCCTTTCAAGAGGTGTCGATTTTGGGGCATGTTCAATTCTCCAAATCTGAGTGAATTTAACAGAGCAATTGGTCGGGCACCCATTGTGAAAATATCGCGAAGAATGCCACCCACTCCGGTAGCCGCGCCTTGAAATGGTTCGATAAAAGACGGGTGATTGTGAGATTCCATCTTGAATACGGCTGCCAACCCATCGCCGATATCAACGGCCCCTGCATTTTCTCCAGGACCTTGCACGACTCGGGGACCTTCCGTTGGAAATCGCTTGAGGTGTACACGCGAACTTTTATAGCTGCAATGCTCACTCCACATCACCGAAAAAATGCCTAATTCAGTCAGGTTAGGTTCACGCCCCAAGTGTTTAACAATCTGCTGGTACTCATCCTCAGACAGGCCATGTTGTTTTATGATTTCATGGGTAATCATGTAATTCTTTTCAAAAAACTAAAATAAGCTATCCAGATTATTTCAAGGATATCAATGAATTTCCGTTGGGATGATTTCACCGGTATCAAGAAGTTCAAACAAGTTCCCTCGTATCGGTTTGGCTAAAAAATTTTGGATCGCATCTGTCCAAATCTTCACTCGCTCATTGATAAAACGACTTTGTCGAACACGAGAAATGAGAACCGTTGATTGAAAGTTTGCTGCTGAATCAAGAAATTCTGTGTCGTGGGAAAGGAAAAGAAGTTTTTCTAACGTCAATCTCTTGCGAATGCTGGAGTCATCGAGCCCACGCTGCCCTAAAACAATAATGTGCTCGACATCAATACCCAACGCCTGTAACTTATGATAAAGAGGTAGCGGGAAATTTTCGTCCAGCAGTATTTTCAAGAAACGTGTTCCACCGCTGGAGGAAGATGTGCGGTCACATGTGCAGTATAACGAAGGGCTGTGAGAACCTGCTCGCGACTAAGAGCATAGGCCTCCTGGACGGCCTCAATGGTTTCCCCTGCGCTAAGTGTACTGACGATGGTTGCTACGTCCATTCGAGTACCTGTCAAGCATGGTTTGCCAAATCGAATACCAGGATCCATGGTGATGCCAGGGAAGACTTCCATTCTTTCTTACCTTTTTCGGATCAAACCGATTTTATGGTTCCTAGACATATGTGTTTTGTAGGGTGGGCATCGCCCACCAGATACAACATGCCAACAATTGAGGAACGTAGGTAACCACCCGAGCCTCCTGAGGCCCTTGGGCGCCCCCTAGTCTTTCCTATGGTGGCCAATGGCCACCCTACCATTTTTTTCTTTGGCTTCTAGCAACGGCCAGGCCTCAATAACGAGGGGGAAAGCCACACGCTACCGATTTGGCAATTGATCGGTAGAGTACTTCTCAAACAATAAATTCTGTATAACTCCATTTTTCTTCAGTGATATCTTTTAAAATGTACCATACA
>CBDUWS010000291.1:0-3187 GCA_965370985.1 uncultured bacterium | reverse complement strand
CGAACCGGACGCTGTCGCGAGGGGGAAGCACCCGCGAGGGAAATGACGGCAATGGGGACGTCACCAAGGCACGAACAAAATCTTCAAAGCCGACGCCTTCATAGATATGATGCTTGATGGCGATAGAGTCCGCTGTCGCATGAACCGTGCGGCCTGCCGCCAAGAGTGTGGTATGCGCTTTGACGTCTTCCACATCGGTGAGCAAAGTCCCTAAGGTCAGCAGGCAGTCGGCGTTCTCCACAAACTCCAGGATTTCCTCTCGTCCTACCAATCCGCCATACACACCAATATACAGAGGATGATTTTCGCGGATGACCGACTTCCCCAACAACGTCGTTGCGATGGGCGCGTTCATATGCTCGACCAGTTCGGTCAATTCCTCCTGAAGACCAAACCGGTGAATTTCAGCGCCAGCCAGGATAACCGGACGCTCGGAACCTGATAGAAGGCCGCGAACTTCTGCGACGGCTTCTTTGAGGGCCGCTGGATCGCTTTGGCAGGCAGTTTCTTTCGGGGGTTCCGTTGAGACCACCTGCACAGGAGCCAGAACGAGATCTCGTGGAATTTCCAAATAGATCGGCCGCTTAAATTGCATCAATGCCTTCAGTGCCCGGTCAATCTCCCGTTCTGCGGTATGAGGGTCATCCAAAATGACGGAGGCCACGGTAATCTTTTCAAAGACATCGCGTTGGGTCGAAAAATCACGGACCATGTGATGGAGAAAGGGATTCTTCACCCGTTCCGCCAAGCCGGGCGAACCGGAGATCAGCACCACCGGCGACCGCTCGGCATAGGCGCAAGCCATAGCATTCACCATGTTCAAGCCACCCACACAATAGGTAACACACGCGCCGCCAATCCCATGAATACGGGCATAGGCATCCGCCGCAAAGCCCGCACAATCTTCCCGGGTGGTTCCGATGTGCCGGATAGGCGATTCTTCGATGAGCTTGTAGAGAGTTAGAACATAATCGCCCGGAATACCGAAAATATGGTGTAGACCCAGCTTGTACAAGCGGTCCAGCAGAAGGGAGCCCATGGTGTAAGAGTCACTCATAGTTGCTTATCCTCTTTATCATTATATCGGATTGGGACCTGATAAAAAGCCACGATGGACGGTGACGGAAATTGTGCCTATCCGAACGAGGGAGATTTCCTTAAGTATAGAGATGGCACCAGACTTGGTGGCCGCGTTCGGGTGGGCCAATGTTGATCAGTGGAGGATCGGCGGTGTTACAGACATCCATGACTTGCGGACAACGGGGATGAAACCGACATCCGCTTGGCGGATTTAACGGCGAAGGAACATCGCCTGAAAGAATTATCCGTTGGGACACCGCAGTCGGGTCCGGGACAGGGTTCGCCGACAGGAGAGCTTGCGTGTATGGATGCTTGGGTGCGGCAAAGAGATCTTCCGCCGGTGCCACTTCAGCCAATTGCCCCACATACATGACCGCAATCCGATCGGCAAGATATTGAACAACATTCAGATCGTGGGTGATAAAAAGATAGGACAGATGAAATTCTTGCTGGAGGTCACGGAGCAAATTCAAGATTTGCGCTTGAATGGAAACATCTAATGCGGATACTGCTTCATCGCACACAATAAACTTTGGATTGAGCGCGAGGGCCCGCGCAATGCCGACTCGCTGACGTTGCCCACCAGAAAATTCATGAGGATACCGAGACTGATGCTCCGGTCTGAGGCCTACCTTCACAAACAATTGGTTGACCCGGTCCTGTAATTCCTGACCCTTGGCAATTTTATGAATTTTGAGCGGTTCGGACACAATAGACCCAATGGTCATTCGCGGATTCAATGAGCTATAGGGATCTTGAAAGATGATTTGCATGCGACGACGGGCCTGTCTCAACTCACGGGGTTTAAGGGCCAGCACATCTTCTCCTTCAAATCGAATTTCGCCAGCCGTGGGCTCCATCAGTCGGAGAATAGAACGGCCAACCGTTGTTTTTCCGCAGCCGGATTCGCCTACCAATCCCAGCGTTTCGCCGTGATTCACATGAAGCGTAATATCATCGACGGCCTTAACCCAAGCCGACACCCGCGAAAAGAGTCCGCTGCGGACGGGAAAGTATTTTTTTAATCCGGTGACTTGAAGCAAGGGTGTCGAGGATTGGATCATATGCAATTAACTATCTTTGCTTTCAGAGAAAACATGTTCTTCGTGGCTTTTCGTTGATCCAAACGAATGCAAGAGCATCACGATCCCCCAAATTCATTTCGATTCATGTAGCCAACACACGGCTTCATGCGACTCTCCCACCTGAATGGTCGGAGGTGGTTGTATCGGACATTGTTCCAACGCTTCCGTACATCGTGACGAAAAATGGCACCCTGTGGGATATTGCAAGGGAGAAGGCACCGTCCCTGGAATGGCCTCCAGCCGAACCTGCCGTTCGCCGGGACGCGGTAAGGATTTCAAGAGAGCTTGCGTATAGGGATGACTCGGATGCTGAAAGAGTGCCTTCACTGAGGCACGTTCTGCGATTTTACTCGCGTACATCACAATCACATCTTGAGAAAATTGCGCGACAACACCCAAGTTATGGGTAATGAGTAATATCGCCATGCCTAAATCTTTTTGGAGATCAGCCAGAAGATCCAAAATCTGCGCTTGAATAGTGACATCTAACGCCGTTGTCGGCTCATCAGCAATAAGTAAATCCGGTTTGCAGGCTAAGGCCATGGCAATCATTACACGTTGCTTCATGCCACCCGACATTTCATGTGGATATTGGTCGATGCGCTGTTCGGGTGAAGCAATGCGCACTTTTTCCAACAGCCCAATGACTTCTTGGCGAATCGCTTGATTCGAAAGATCCGTATGAATCTGCAACACTTCTCCAATCTGATCGCCAATCCGCATCACCGGATTTAATGAAGTCATGGGTTCCTGAAAGACCATGGCAATAGATTTCCCTCTTACCTTACGCATGGCCGTTTCAGGCAGGGCTAAGAGATCTTGCCCTTTAAACATGATCGTCCCACCAACTACCCGACCCGGGGAAGACAGTAACCGCATGATCGATAAGGCCGTCACAGACTTCCCACAAGCCGACTCCCCCACCAAGGCCAGAGTCTGTCCACCATGAATGGTAAAGCTCACATCATCGACGGCTTTAATTTCGCCTTTGTCGGTAAAAAACGACGTTCGAAGATTGGAAA
>CBDUWS010000290.1:0-3193 GCA_965370985.1 uncultured bacterium | reverse complement strand
GCGGTCCATATTTCGCCGATTTCTTGGACCATAGTCCCACTATGGGCCGGCGAAACCGTCAAAATCTGTCCTCGCTCAGCCACTTTTTCGCTCTCGATTCCCTAAGCCCGACAGATTCCTAGAATCATTCTTCAATTTCTCGCTTCACAGCGATTATCCTTCAAAAAATACACCGAGAAAAGAATGCAAGGCCCACCCTGGCAAGCTTAAAATCGAACGCGCCGCTCCTTGACAACCGAACGATTGAGAATATTCGCTGGTAGGTTGAACGAGGGAGAAGGACCCTGAACAATGCCAATAATTGGCCATATTCCCTTACAGATAAGATCTATTCAGGAGTTCAGTCCAACATGTTCAAGATGTCTTTGATCTGGGAAGCTTATATCTCAACCAGCCTACTATTAAATCATTGGTGGGGAGACAACACTTTGGCGGGCACCACCTCTTGGAAATAGGGCGAGAGGCGGGAAGACATGGCCACCTGAAGCAATTCATGAAAGCGAAGGTTATTATCAAGTACACGTTCTTGCATGGATGCGGCTCCATATAATGAGGCGACATCGGTGGCCAAGGTCACTTTCTCCAGTTCTTCTGTCACTTCAACTACGCGATCATTTTCGCTTCGCGACGATGGGATTGTCTGGCGTTCAATGTATTTCAAGAGACCCACCCCACGAGCAAACCATACCGTCATCGTATCGGTTCCCTGAATCGTCTTCCCACTTTCTGATAAATGCACCTGCATCGTCATTTTGGCTTCCAAGCGAATTGCTTTAGGATACGTTCCCGCAGGAACACTCACCGTCTCCTGACCTTGGGCAGACGAGATGGCCACGATATCCACTTTTTCAGTCTCGCCATCTCGATCGATATCCATACCAAGTTCCAGCCCATGTCGATTAAATTGCTCAAACGAGCTGGGTATATCCAGGGGAAACCGCACAATTTGATACGGCACCAATTGCCGTTCTAACGTTGTCCCAGGCTTTGACCCATAATAGCGAATGCCTGCCGCATCACGTCGATAAAAACTATCCGAAGGTCCCTGATTGCCAGGATTGGTATCGTGGAAAACAGTCACCTCCACACCATCTATCGTTTCTTTCCCTATCACTTTGGACACATTCGTAAACTGCGTATTTTTCTCAGCAATCTGAACCATCCCCCCTTCGATCATCCTGCCACGATACACCCACTCATTCCCAACTTGATCGGGAAAATATTCATGAATCGTGTCGACAACAAAAGCGGACAAATCAGCGGAGTGGGCAGGAGCATAGAGCCCCATCAACAGAAGGCTAAGAAAAAAAAGTCGAAAACCTTTTTGAAGGGAGGGTAGATATTGCAAAGAATACGTCATAGATAACTATTTATAATGAACCTATCACAGCGCATTCAATTCCATCAAGACTCCCATTTTGTGCATTATACCCACATATAGTAAAGAATAGCTTTAGCCTAAGATTGAAGCGTTTCGTAAATTGCCGTAATAGCAGTGAAATGCAATTTAAACCTATGGTAACTAGATAGGAGAAAAGATGGATCGCAATATTCCCAAAATCATAATTAGAGAAATATGACAACAAGGACTTGTTTCACATAACCTCAATTGCCGAAAATGGCCCATATGTGCAATTCAAAGAACACGACCGACAAAAGTGATAACCCTTCAAAAATTGTGGTGTTTGGGGGTTCTGGAATTATTGGTCGGGCCATTGCTATGGAGTTTGGGCAACAGGGATGGACCGTCGGCCTCCATTATCATCGAAATCGTTCATCTGCAGAGGAAATCGTTGCTGCCATTAATATATCTGGCGGGAATGCTCGTCTTTATCAGGCTGATGTCGAGGATCCTTCACAAATTGGGAAACTTTTTCAATCTTTTGTACAAGACTATGGATCTCTCAATCTTCTGGTGTGGACCGTGGGGGTTGCCCCATCAAAACTGCTCACCAAAACCACCCCTGAAGAATGGACGCAGACACTGCAGACGAATCTTACCGGAGCATTTCATGTCTTAAAGGAAGCGGGGCCAATTTTTAAACGACAACACGATGGGGCGGTAATTGTCCTCGGATCACTTTCAGGTGAACAGGGCATGACAGGACAGACAGCCTATGCCGCTTCAAAAGCGGGGTTAATGGGATTGATGCGGACAACCGCGCAAGAATGGGGAAATTGGAATATTCGGGTAAATGCCATTTTTCCTGGTTGGCATTCCTCACCCTTATCAGCATCGGGAATCAATGCAGCCCTGACACATCATCATGTCCTTAACCGTACACCTTCTTTGAGTCACATGGCTGCGAGCGTGTATCACTTAGCATTGGCAAAGGATGTTTCCGGACAGGTCTGGAATCTGGATAGTCGCATCTGGTAGTTCTTTTTATTTGGTCGGGTAATTTCCCAGGATACGTTTTTAGATGACCCATAGACCACTGTTTATAACTGGAACCGATACCAACGTCGGAAAAACGACCATCACCGCCGCATTGCTTCTTGCCTTACAGCAACAGGGCAAATCCGTCGGAATATTCAAGCCCCTTGAAACAGGAGTTGATGTTGAACACCGGGAACATTCCGACACCGATCGCTTGCGTCGTTTGGTCTCCCCTCCCCCTTCATTCGATTCGGTTTGCCTCTATGCTTTTCCTCACCCTCTTGCACCACTAGCCGCTGCACGTATAACAGGAACGACGATCGACCTTTCTCGGATTCGTTCACATATGCACGAACTCACGCAACAATATTCATTTCTACTGATAGAAGGAGCAGGAGGCATTTTCACACCTCTTACCCCCCAATACACCATACGAGACTTGATCGCGTTGTTGAATGTTCCCTGTTTGATCGTAGGAAGCACAAACCTAGGAGGCGTCAACCATTGCCTGCTCACAATGGAAGCCATACAGCAAGCAGGAATACGGCTATGCGGTATCGTACTAAATGAACCCGACTTCAAGAACCAAGCCTCGATAACCCGGCAACAGCAGGAATCAACAGTCGAACTGATTCGGGGATTGTCTTCGGCCCCCGTCTTTGGACCAATTGCATTTACCCGGACGGTAGAGACGAATTGGCAAGATGGTGTGAACCAGTTAGCAGGATATTCGGAGATTCAACGGCTCGCCACACACCTTAGTGAAAGGGAGCCAGAAATTGGGTGAACGCTTTTCGTCGATCTCCTGCATCT
>CBDUWS010000289.1:0-3203 GCA_965370985.1 uncultured bacterium | reverse complement strand
GGAGGTTTTAAAAGAGTACGCTTCCCTTGCTCGAACCATAAATTCCGTATGATCCGTTATTTTCTCCCACCTCTCCATGCTCCTTCAGGCGAGTATCCTTGAATGAAATTCGGTGAATAGTATTCTTGCCGTTTTTTTATAGTCCAATACCCTACTCTTTCATGGTTTACTCTTATTCTTAATTGCTTCTCTAATATTCATGTAGTACTTTAATTTACCAAGAAGCCTAATCGTACCGAATATTCCGAATTACACTTAATTGTAATGAAGCCTTAATTTATTTAAGCGAAAGCTTTACATTTCACAACAAGAAAGTTTGAGGTATTCTGAATTTCCTCTCCCCATTCCCTCAATATTTTGTTAGGTTAGGCCACTGTCTTCAGGAGACTTTATGGCATCAAGAGTGGTGATTACAGGCATGGGGATCGTTTCCTCTATTGGAATTGGGATCTCTCAATTTTGGAAGGCGGCACTTCGTGGCCAATCTGGCATTACCGCCATCGAATCCTTTGGCGATTTTCCCATGGAAGGTTACCGGTCCCGTATAGCCGGACAAATCCCTCATTTTCAACCGCCTGATCCAGGTGATGACAAGTTTTCCTCTCGGGTGGACCGTTATGCCCAAATGGCCCTTATGGCTACCCGAGAAGCCATTCAAGACAGCGGTCTATCCCTAGAGCATGAACGATCAGAACGTATCGGGGTGATGGCGGGTGTGGGCATGGGTGGTATGATGATGGGGGAACGGGAATTGACCAATTTGTATGAATTCCATAAACCGCATCGAGTCCATCCTAATTTTATTCCAACCATCACCCTGAATTCAGCTTCCGGCATTATCGCCTTGGCCGTTGGAGCCAAAGGCCCAAATCTGACGGTTTCGACCGCCTGTTCCTCAAGTATTCATGCGATAGGGCAAGCCATGCAGTGTATTCGTCAGGGGCAAGCTGATATGATGGTTGCGGTCGGGGCCGATGCCAGCATTACGCCACTAGTGTTTGCTGGATTTTGTTCTTTACGCGTCCTATCCACGAAGTATCAGGACCGACCCAGTCAAGCTTCTCGCCCTTTTGATCGCGGACGTGATGGCTTTGTGATGGGTGAAGGGGCCGGCACGTTAATTTTGGAATCGCTGCAACATGCCACCCGAAGGAAAGCCCGTATCTATGCCGAGGTGGTGGGTTATGCCGCCACGAGCGAGGCCTATCATATGGTGATTCCCAATGAAGATGGATTGGATATCGCTCGGACCATGACGTTGGCCCTACAGGATGCGAAGGCCGAGCCCAAACTGGTCGACTACGTCAATGCTCATGCTACGTCTACGGCGGTGGGCGACGAAGTGGAGGTAAAAGGCTTACGGGCCGTCTTTGGAAAACGCGTCAATAAACTTCTTGTCAATGCCACGAAATCCTTGATTGGCCACACCCTGGGAGCTTCAGGTGCCATCGCCACTATTGCTTCAACTTTATCTCTCGACAAAAGCGTCATCCATCCAACAGTAAACTATACGGACCCTGATCCCAACTGTGCCTTACCCGGGATTTCTTCCAAGACTCAGAAACAAAAAACTCTCCGCATGGCCCTGGTCAATGCCTTTGGATTTGGTAGTAATAATGCGGTGCTTGTTCTCAAGAAATTTTCATGACGATGCCCCCACCCTCTCCCAACAGTCTCAGCCAACAAGTTTACGTAACCTTGGGGGACTACCTCCGACGCGATCCTGTGGCCCTGCATCCAGAAGACTCCCTTCGAGATGACTTAGGTTTGGATTCTCTGCAAACCATCGAGTTGGTATACCAAGTTGAGTCTGTATTCGATTTGCAAATTCCTGATGAAGACTTTGGGCGGTTACGAACCATTGGTGATGTCGTGACCTATCTCCTTGAACGGATAGGCTCGACTCATAATCATGTTTCACTTCCTCACGTTTCCACCAAGGCAAAGAAACCCAGCACCAATTCAACAATCAAAACAAAGCCTCGGTCTCGTTCGAAGACGTCACCCCCATGAATAGCGCAAGCCCCTCTCCCACCAATCCCATTCCTCTCGAAGATTTAGCTCAGAGCGTCCAGGCAACGATTCATGGCTCTTCGGAAGTGTTAATCTCCGGATTATCTCATTTGGAAGGAGCGACTTACGGAGATCTCTCGTTTGTTCTGAAACCAAAATTTTATGAAACGGCTAGAAACTCTCAAGCCGCCGCTTTTCTGACGACTCAGCCAATCCCCGATGATCCTCGCCCTCAATTGATTTGCTCCAATCCGATGCTGGCCATCGTCACGATTGCTCAAAAGTATTTTCTGCCACCTCTCCCCGAGCGCGGCACTCATCCTACCGCCGTGATAGGACATGATGTGCGCATTGGGCCGGACGTGTCTATCGGACCATTAGTGACCATTGGAGACCGGGCTGAGATTGGTTCAGGGGTGACCATTTATGCAGGCGTGCACATTGGAGAGGATGCCGTCATTGGAGACGATTGCGTCCTGTATCCTCATGTCTCCCTACTGGCAAACTGCATCCTTGGTCATCGGGTTATTCTGCATAGCGGAACGGTCATTGGAAGCGATGGGTTTGGTTACGCACAGCATGAAGGGCGTCACCATAAAATTCCGCAATTAGGCAATGCCGTCATTGAAGATGACGTGGAACTTGGCGCGAATGTGACGGTGGACCGGGCAACGTTTGGAAGCACGGTCATCAAGGAAGGCACTAAAATTGACAATCAAGTGCAGATCGCGCACAACGTGGTGATTGGCGAACACTGTATTGTCGTGGCACAAGTGGGGATTGCAGGCAGTACTCGACTTGGGCATCATGTGATCATTGGAGGCCAAGCGGGACTGGTCGACCATCTCACCATTGGAGATCAGGTGCGAATTGCCTCAGGGGCGGGGGTCACCAATCATGTGGAATCAAATCAAACTGTCGGCGGGCGACCGGCAGTGGATCATAATACCTGGCGAAAATCTCAAGTACTGCAATACCAACTGCCTGACATGCGAAACGAATTGCGGACCCTCAGAAAAGAAGTGGAAGACTTAAAGCGACGCATACAAAAACCTTCGTCACCCCCACCGTCCTCCTGAGCAGTCTTTGCCTTTTGTTTCTGAAGAGTCTTCTTTAACCTAGAAACCGCAGTTCCATCACAAAAGTCCACGCAAGCTCTTGGCGCACCTTGCAAAATAAAAAAATGTCTC
>CBDUWS010000288.1:0-3203 GCA_965370985.1 uncultured bacterium | reverse complement strand
GCACTCACGAAATATTACGCCAACGGCGAGAGCGTTTTATCAAGTACATGCCGGACAATGGGGGCCAAATCCCTAATCGCCAATGGCTTCATGAGATACGCTTGGATCCCCAATGCTTTGGCTTTTTCTGCCGTCATGATGTGGCTGAATCCCGTGCAAAGGATAATGGGAAGCTCGGGACGAATGCGCAAGAGTTCTCTGGACAACGCTTCACCCGTCAGGCCCGGCATCGTTTGGTCGGTAATCACTAAGTCAAAGCGTTGAGGGTCATGCCGGAAGACATTCAACGCTTCCAGCGAATTCGTTTGCACCTCGATGGTATAGCCCAATTGTTCCAGCAGTTCTTTTCCAAGCCGCACAATGGTTTCTTCATCATCCACGAATAAGATGGTTTCCTTCCCAAGGGGGATCGTTCCTTGATCTCCAGCCCCATCCCAGACCGGTGCCGGAATCGCAGGAAGATACACCTCGATTTTGGTCCCTTTGCCCCTTTGGCTATCGACCATCAAAGCCCCACCGTGATTCGCAACAATGCCATGAACAACGGATAGGCCCATTCCCGACCCTTCCCCAATCGGCTTGGTCGTAAAGAAGGGATCGAACATCCGCTCAAGCACGTCAGAGGACATCCCGGTTCCATTATCTTGTATCGTGAGTCGAACATGAGGCCCAATCCGTAACCCGGACACAGATCGCACGTTCTCTTCCGTGACTTCAAAATCCTCCAATGTAATCTCCAAGAGGCTTCCTGTTTCCCGCATGGCATATTCCGCATTAGTACATAAGTTGATCACGACTTGATGAAGTTGCGTGGGATCGGCCAACACAGAGGCCTGGGTCATGAGAGAATCGCGAATTTCAATCGTGGAAGGGATGGTCGCACGTAACAGCTTAAGCGCTTCTTGAATGACCGTATGAATAGGTGTTGGTTTTTTCGCCTGACCGGACTGTCGACTAAAAGCCAAAATCTGCAAGACCAAATGCTTCGCACGATGTCCGGCCGTCAACACTTCTTGAAGATTGCGCTGCGTTCGGCTGTCTTTCGGGACGGACGCCAACCCCAGCTCGGTATATCCCAGAATCGCCGTTAAAATATTATTAAAATCATGCGCGATCCCCCCGGCCAGCGTTCCAATCGCTTCCATGCGGCTAGATTGACGAAATTGGCGTTCTGTTTTAACCAGGGTATCTTGTACCCGTTTTTGTTCGGTCATGTCTTCTGCGACCCCGGCCATACGAACCACTTCGCCAAAGTCATTCCGTATGGGAAACGTTTGCGCCCGGATGAACCGCACAGACTGATCTGGTCTGATAATCCGAAATTCTGCTTGAAATCCTGTCACTTTGCCCTCTGCGATGCGCGTCAACACATATTCCTGATCTTGAGGATGCACGGCATCCCAAAGATGATGAGCGTGGTCAAACAAGCTGACGCAACTTCTTCCCCACACGGTTTCATAACGTGGGCTCATGTAGAGCAGTTGGGAGTGATCAGGTAAGGCAATCCAGAAGACTTCCTGCACATGTTCGACTAAGTGTTGGAAGCGTGCCTGCTGTTCTTCAAGCGCCGCAGTACGCGTCGCCATGCCGGTTTGTAGTTCTTCTATAGAGTGGGTGGCATACGCTCGAAACGCACGATGCGCATAGTTCAGTACATTTGAAGAAGAATCAGTCTTTTCAAAATACGTGAACGACCCTCCATGAATGGTCTCTTTAACAGAGTTTAGGGACTGAAACGCAGCATTCATCACAACCTGGATCTTGTTATTCTTTCTCGTCAAAAGGCCAAGTAACTCAACGCTCGTCTCATCCGGGCACTGCACATCAATCACGGCCACCGCAAAAGGTTCGCGCTGGGCACAAGTCACCGCTTCACCTATTGTGGGGCATCCCACCACTTCATGCCCCGCATCACCCATTGCCGACTTGAACGTTTCAAGTTTACCTGGGTTATCGTTCACGAGAAGAATTCTTGACCACGTGCTCTGTGTCATCACCTGTTCCCCCGGATAGGCCTTGTTGCCATCGCTGGCTTCTCTTCAATGTCAGCACGCGCCTTCAAGGCAGAAGCAATGTCGTCTTGAATCCGTTGAGCCGCCTCTCTGCGGTTGCCGGCATCTCGAATCGGCCGCCCAACAACGAGATAATCCGCACCGGCTTGAATCGCCTCGAAAGGCATCAACGAACGTTGATGCTCATGGGTATCGTGACCAGCAGGACGCACGCCTGGCGAAACAATGATGGCTTTCTCGCCGAACCGATCCCTGAAGATTTTGACATATTTCCCCGAGGCAATGAGCCCATCACACCCCTGAGCCATGGCCATCTCAGCCCGCCACAACACATAGTCATCAAGAGTGGCAAAGCGGGCTCCATCCCCGTTATTGCTAGATAACAATCCCAGCTCTTGAAGATCCTTCTCACCCCAGCTTGAGAGTAAAGGAACCGTCAAAATTTTTAGCGAACGATCACCTCGCCCTTGAACCGCAGCATTGGCCGTAGCATGATTACCTAAAATCGTCAAAAAATCGACTCCCAAATCCGCAGCTAAATTGACGGCTCGGCGAACAGTTACGTCAATATCGTTCATTTTGAGATCCAAAAAGATCCGACATTGCCGTGCCCGGATCTCCTCAAGAAACTCACGATTGACGGCTAGAAATAATTCCAGCCCAATTTTATAAAACCGGACGACCCCGTCAAGATCATCAAGATATCCCCTGGCTTCTTGGAGGGACGGAACATCCAGAGCCACAATCAGGCGATGGTCTAACATTATGGATGGATTCAACATGTTACTGATGGCCTACAATTTCTTTGACCTGCCAAGTATGGCTCACAGAGGCAATTGGGCCATTAACAAATGGTATCTATACAGAAAAACATCACCAGCCTGCCACAAACACCGTTTGAACTCAAGAGCCCAATTCCCGCTGCTCCATTAGACCGAACCTCGGAGTATCTACTAAATTTTGGATAGGCAGATGAAGGAAGTTTACAGATTCATTTACTATCAGACTTTCATGGAGAGACATGCGCAAATCATTTTTCTTGGTCTCCTGGCCGGATCATACTGGATCAGTTGCAAATGTTGTGGAGAATGATGAGGCAGCAGAACATTAACGAGGATGAGCCTCACCGATGAGATCTTGCCAAGTCGGCTGAACTCCCCTCTTTGACAAAGAGGGGTGGGGGGAGATTTT
>CBDUWS010000287.1:0-3221 GCA_965370985.1 uncultured bacterium | reverse complement strand
GCCATTTCGAGGGCTCGCATCATGGCCCCAGCTTTATTTTGTGTTTCTTCGTATTCTCGTGTCGGATCTGAGTCCGCCACAATTCCCGCCCCGGCTTGAATGTAAGCATTCTGCCCTTGGGCAACGACAGTTCGAATATTGATACAGGTATCCATATTCCCTGAAAAACTGAAATATCCGACGGCGCCACCATAAGGTCCACGACGAGTTGGTTCTAATTCCTCAATAATTTGCATGGCCCGAATTTTAGGTGCCCCCGACAGGGTGCCTGCCGGGAAACAGGCTTTCATGACGTCATAGGCGGAATAGGCAGGATCTAATTCGCCAGTGACTTGAGAGACGATATGCATCACATGCGAATAGCGTTCAATGTTCATAAATCGTTCAACATTAACTGATCCGGTCTTTGCTACGCGGCCGACGTCATTTCGCCCCAAATCTACCAGCATCACATGTTCAGCCAATTCTTTTTGGTCAGAAAGAAGATCAGCTTCCATTTTTTGATCTTCTTCGGGTGTTCGTCCACGTGGCCGAGTTCCGGCAATGGGTCGAACCACGATTTTCCCATCCTCGCAGCGAACTAACACTTCTGGCGACGCACCAATCAGCTCCGTTCCAGCGATACGTAGATAAAACATATAGGGTGAAGGATTGATGACACGCAAGGCCCGATAAATTTCGAAGGGATTCGTCCCAATCGTGGTATGCCACCGTTGGGACATCACGCCTTGAATGATATCGCCCGCTTGAATATATTCTTTCGTCCGAAGTACCATTTTTTCAAATTCGAACGAGGTCATATTTGATTGAAACTTGAGTGGCGTACGGTTTTTGAAAGACGAAGGCTTGCGCCGCGATTTATGCAACTTGGCGATAATCAATTCAATTTGTCGAATGGCCTTTTGATATGTGCGCCGAAGTTCCGGCTTTTTCGTCGAAACAATATGGGCATTGGCGACGACTTTGATCGTGTGGGCGATATTGTCAAAAATAAGGAGCGTGTCGGTAATACAAAACGCAAAAAGCGGTGTCTTAAGCTCGGCCTTAGGATAGGAAGGAATCGGTTCAAAGGAGCGTGCGACGTCATAAGCTAAAAACCCGACCGCTCCTCCCACAAATCGTGGCAACCCTGGAACTGCAACTGGCCGATAGGCGGCCATGGCTTCCTGAATGTGATCTAACGGATTGTCTTTCAGTGGGACCCGAGTTTGTTTGCGGCCTTTTTGGGTGATGACTTCTCCCTGGTGCTCCCAAAACACGACAGAAGGCTGACTTCCCAGGAAAGAATACCGCGCCCAATTTTCTCCTCCTTCAATACTTTCAAATAAGAAGGCATGTGTACCCGTATTGATCTTAGAAAAGGCGGAGACCGGAGTATCGAAATCTGCCAGGATTTCTCGGTAGACGGGAACCAAATTTCCTTGATCGGCCAAGGTGCAAAATTCATCAAAACACACTGAATAATAAGCATTTTTCATGATTTTGACGCTAGCATACGACCTATGGGGTGTCAACGAACAGGAAATGGGCAGGGAGGGAGAAATTAAGAAAAAAGGCGAGAACCCAAAGGGGTATTCCCCATGGACCCTCGCCTTTGCTGTAGACAGAAATTCGAAAAGTAATGACTACTGACTGACGACGATTTGTTGGCCTACGTGGATGGTGTTGTCAGCCAAATTGTTCCAGACTTTCAGGTCATCGACAGTCACGCCATACTGTTTGGAAAGACGATAGAGGGTATCTCCTCTGGCGACAGTATGGAAATCTACACCGCCCATGGCCATGCTGGACGATTCAGCCATGGATTCCAGAAGGGCGTCATTACTGCCCAGGTCTAAATCCGATTCGAGTTCCGCGAGATCTGTATCTTTAAAGTCCAGGTCATCCAATCCGAATTCTGAAATTGAGGGTTCGGACAGTTTAAGATCATCGCTTTCCGCCATTCCTCCACCACGGACTCTGGAGAGTTCCTCGTGGGAACGATTGAGTTGATCACGTAGGGCTTCGAGTTCGGCATTTACATCCCGGCTTTGAGACTCAAGAGACCCGACTTGACGTTGGACATCTTGATACTTGACATTAAGTTCGCCCGTTCTCTTTTCTTCTTGGGCCAGGAGCCTTTGGAAATTTAATGCCCGAGCTTTCTCTGCCTCGTATTTTTCCGAACTCACGCACCCGGTCAACAGCCCGCCACAGACGAGCATACTTGCAATCACTTTCAGGTAGGAAAACCCTCCAGATGGGTGGGGCTCTACCTGAGTTCCCCCAAGCGTTGGTTGCGTCATGTTGCGCATTCCTCCTCCATTGAGTTTTATTTGCATCCCTCCTGTCGGGCTCTAAGTCCTGAACGAAAGGGTAGATGCAGAAGGCATCCAATTATCTTCCCATACACAATAATTCGGAAACTGGGTAAAGTCAAACTACTAGTCGATCGATTTCGACAGAAATATGGAACACTCCTGTTCGCATTGACCCTGTAAAAAATGTTGTGATAGTTTTCTTTCCGAATTACATGAAAAGAGACTCTTCACTCCCTACAAATCCCGGAACATTTCAAGTCGGCCAAATCTCTCTCCGGCTGGCCCGTCCCATCGCGCTTCAGCAACAGTGGATAGGAGACCATGAAATTTTACGCCAACTTCTGGCTTGTTGGTTGGTGGTGGATACACAAGATAGTCCGCTATCCCCACGCATTGTGGGACAACCCGGTGTAGGGAAGACGACATTGGCAATGGCTGCCACGCAGGAACGAAAACAAGACCTGTATATTTATCAATGTACTGCGGATACGCGCCCGGAAGATCTGTTGGTGTCCCCTGTCATTGCAGAAGGTGGAACGATCATTTATCAAGCTTCTCCATTAGTCACGGCCATGCTCACGGGCAATATTTGCCTGCTTGATGAAGGCAATCGGATGAATGAAAAGAGTTGGGCTTCTCTCGCTTCATTGTTAGATCATCGGCAATTAATAGAATCGATGGTTGCGGGAGTTCAGATTGTGGCGCATGAAAATTTCCGGTGTTGCGTCACCATGAATGAGGATGCGTCTACCTACGAAGTGCCGGATTATATCTTGTCTCGCCTGCAACCCACATTAAAAGTTGAATTTCCCTCAAAGGATCATGAGTTGGCGATTTTGCAATACCATTTGCCCTTTGCGCCTGTGGACCTCCTTAACCTTACTGTAAGTTTCCTACAAAAAGCCCATCAGCTTGATCTGT
>CBDUWS010000286.1:0-3226 GCA_965370985.1 uncultured bacterium | reverse complement strand
GTCAAGGGGTTGTGCAGACTTTCGTGATCCAACTGCTGTTTTTAGGTTAAAGGATGAACTTTGGCTACGAACAGAGTTGGAAGCTCATTGACGGGGGAAGCAAGACATGTCATCATACCCTCACCCTATGGGTATGGGTCTGCAATGCAAATAAAACCAACCGGAAAGGAAGGCCAATGACACCCGAGATTCATTCTGATGCCATGAAACGTTTGGCCTATATTGAAGGCCATTTGAATGGGGTCCGCAACATGTTGGAAGAAGACCGGTATTGTGTCGATATCCTGAAACAGACACATGCCATTCGAAAAGCCATTGAAAAATTTGAAAGCCTACTCCTAGATGGTCATCTCCGCACTTGTGTTGTGGATGGCATTCAAAAGGGAAAAGCGGAAAAAATCATTGAAGAACTTCGTTCACTCTATACCGTTGGACGATAAACGTTTTCAGAGGAAGGAGATATAGGATGAATATGCAACAACATTTTCCCATTCAAGGAATGACATGCGGCAATTGCGTGCGACACGTGGAACAGGCGCTCAACAATCTCTCTGGAATTTCGAAACTTGAGGTGAATCTGGAAAAACATGAGGCCCTGGTGGAATACGATTCAACCCTTGTGACCTATGAAACTATGGCATCGGTACTCAAAGATGCTGGCTACACTATGGGAAAACCTGTCGACTAACCGTTTGTGGCTATGGATAATCACTTAACACATGTCTCATTCCCTGTTCGTGGTATGACCTGTGCTTCTTGTGTCAATCACGTCGAACGAGCCTTAAAGACAACTCCCGGTGTTGCTGAGGCCTCGGTAAATTTCGCAACAGAAACCGCCTCCGTCGATTTCGATTCAACTATCGCCACATCCGAGTTGTTGACCCACGCCGTTAGAGAAGCCGGCTATGAGATCCCCGTTCAATCACATACGGTAAAAATCGGAGGAATGTCCTGTGCCTCCTGTGTCAGCCATGTAGAAAAAGCCTTGCGCACAATACCTGAAGTGCTAACGGCGAACGTCAATCTGGCTACTCAGACAGCCAGATTTTCAACTTGGCCTGGCGCCATTGCAAGCTCTGACCTCCAACAGGCCATTACGAATGCCGGGTATACCATCATTCCTGAGTCAGAAAGAGAACGTTCCGCCCATACAGCTTTCCCCCGAGCTCAAGAAGAGAATGCGCCTCTGTTATTCCAGCGAGCAATTCTCAGTGGGATTGCCGGTTTGTTAGTGATGTTAGGAACAATGAATCTCCTCCCAGGTTTCTCTTCCTTCACTCTCGGTACACGTCATGTGGCCCTGTTCTTTATCACCAGCTTTGTATTGCTTTGGGCCGGACGACCAATCTATACCGCTGCCTGGAATGCCGCCCTTCACAAATCCGTCAACATGAACACACTCATTGCCGTAGGCACCCTATCCGCCTTTGGCTACAGCACGCTTGCAACATTCTCCCCTTCGGTTTTCGAGGCGAGCGGAATTCCAGCGGCGGTCTACTATGATACGGCTATTATCATTATTGCCTTGATCCTCTTTGGGCGTTACTTGGAAACTGGAGCCAAAAATCAAACATCCTCAGCTATTCACAAACTCATGAGCTTGCGGCCGAAAACAGCCAGAATTCGACGAGGGAAGGAAGATAAAGACATCGCGATCGAAATGGTTCAATCAGGGGATATATTGGTCGTTCGACCAGGTGAACAGATTCCAGTGGATGGTGTCGTCACGGAAGGCCAATCTTCAGTCAATGAAGCCATGCTCACTGGCGAAAGCTTACCAATAGAAAAAGAGCCCGGCTCCAAAGTCTTTACCGGAACCATGAATACATCTGGAAGCTTCCTGTTCCAAGCCTCCGCGATTGGGAAAGACACGGTTCTCGCGCGTATCGTCAATCTTGTGCAGGAAGCCCAAGGCTCAAAACCCCCGATTCAACGCATTGCGGATTATATTGCCAGTATCTTTGTCCCATCAGTCTTGGGGATTGCAACATTGGCTTTTTTTCTGTGGTGGGGATTGGGACCTGAGCCTGCGCTGACGTACGCTGTTCTTACGTTCGTCGCGGTGCTCATCATTGCCTGTCCATGTGCCTTAGGTTTAGCAACGCCCACGGCCATCATGGTGGGAACAGGGCGAGGAGCCGAACAGGGAATCTTGATTCGTCATGCTGAAGCTCTGGAGACCGCTCATCGAGTCGATATCATCGTCTTAGATAAAACCGGAACGTTAACTCGAGGGATCCCCACCGTGACAGATATCATCGTTCCAACATGGAATCAAAATGAACTCCTTCGCCTGGCGGCATCGTTAGAACGTCGATCCGAACATCCCCTCGCTCAAGCCATTGTCGAGCATGCAACCCAGCGGTCCCTACTACTTGAAGAACCTGAGGGTTTCGACAGTACGCCAGGACAAGGTGTAAGGGGCAACATCGCAGGTCAACCGGTGATTGTTGGCAATGCCACATTCATCACAAAGCTTCTAGGGAGTCAAAGCATAGACGAATTATCTGACTCGATGAAATCACTTGCCCAAACGGGAAAGACACCAATCCTTGTTGCCATCAACGAACAAGTTGAAGGAATCATTGGTGTCGCCGATACCATTCGGCCCGAATCAAAAGAAGCCATTCAGCAACTCACCAAAGCCGGCTTGGAGGTCGTGATGTTAACGGGAGATCATCACCAAGTCGCCGAAGCGATTGCCTCCGACTTAGGAATTACAAATTTTCTTGCAGAAATACTCCCCGACCAAAAAGCGGCAGAAATTCAAAAACTTCAAAAACAGGGGAGGAAACGAGTGGCAATGGTTGGGGACGGGATAAATGACGCCCCTGCGCTGGCTCAAGCAGATGTAGGCATCGCTCTTGGAACTGGAACCGATGTGGCCATGGAAACCGCCCAGATAACCTTAATGAGTGGGGACATTCGAGGCGTTAACAAAGCCATTCAATTAAGCCGAGCAACAATGCGCACGATTCATCAAAATTTATTTTGGGCATTTGCTTACAATATTGTCCTCATTCCACTTGCTGCCGGCATTCTTTACCCATTCTTCCAGAGAATGGGCGGAGTGCCAAGTGGACTTCACTGGCTCTTTGGAGAATACGGATTTCTCCAGCCCATCATGGCTGCCGCAGCCATGGCCCTCAGTTCTGTCAGCGTCGTCACGAATTCATTACGCCTCAAAAATTTCTCCTTAGATTAGCTTATCTTTCGAGTTCTTCAA
>CBDUWS010000285.1:0-3226 GCA_965370985.1 uncultured bacterium | reverse complement strand
GTCCTATGGCAAAGATATTACCTATTTCTGAAGTGAAGGCTAGGCTTCCTGAGCTTGTTACGGGGATTGTCGAGCGTGAAGAAGAAGTGGTCGTCACTCGAAACGGCAGACCTGCAGCGGTCCTGATCAATTATGCCGAATACGAACGTGTGAAAGAGACTATTGATATTTTGAGTGACTCTGATTTGATGCAACAGATCCGCAAAAGCCAGGCCTTTTATGACACAGGTCAAAAGGGGCTCTCATTTGATGAGGTGTTTGGAGAGCCGCTTGTTCCTCGCAAAAAACGTCGGCGTTAAGGTCGATGTTTCGGCCTGATATTCCTGCTCATGTCTCAGCAGCGATTCGACATCTTTCCCCCGATCTCAAACGCAGCATCAAGGCCGCTGTGCGAGCCTTATGTGTGAATCCAAGCGAAGGAGCCCCTCTTGTTAAAGAATTAGAGGGATTGTGGAAATACCGTGTCAGGCGATTCCGTATTGTGTATGCCATTGACCGGCGACGAAAAGTGATCCGTGTCATGGCGGTAGGCCATCGGCGAAGCGTGTACGAACAAGTAACGGAACACCTTCTCATGACCAGAGAGAAGAAATCCAGGTGAAGAAAGATAGTGAAGTCTTTTCCGCCTAAAACGGTTCTTGGCCGGCGCGGAGTTTGGTGAGGGATTCTTTGACGAAGTCCAGGTCCTGACTGCCGGGCTCCATATTTTGTGCGGCGAGAGACCAGGCGGCATCGGTTTCTTGTTTCCGATCTAGATACCAGAGAGCGATACCTCGATACCAATTCACAGCAGGTTGATTGGGTAGATCAGCGAGGACCATATCAAAATGGGCCAACGCTTTTTTAAAGAGTTCCGGGTCGTCGATCTTTCTGGTGTCAATCAGGAGCACGCCATAATTGTAGCGGGCTTCATGTTGCTTGGGATCCAATTCTAAGACTTTTTCCCAGGCTTGTTGGGCTTCAGCCGTGCGCCCCAAAGCTTGATATGATCGCCCAGCCATAATTTGTCCCTGTAAGTCATCCGGATTTTCTTTAAGGCGTGCCTCTAGCTTGGCCACCATTTCCATGGGATTGGGCCCACCTCCCATTTGCGCTTCGACCGCCATGAGTTTTTGTGCAGCTTGAATCTGCAAGATGCTGTAAATGCCGATAGAGGCCACCAAGACAATGGTCCCCGATGCAATTGCCGGCACCCAGCTTTTTCGTCCTGAAGCCGCCTGGCTTTGATCGTCGGTTGCGGCTTGCTCCATTCCTTTTAATGTCTCAAGCCGATCCAATAATTGAAGCAGCCGATGCTCGTCTGTGGCTTTCAGGCGTTCATAGTCAGCCAGATCCATTCGGCCTTGTGTGCGTTCCATTTCTAACTCTTGTAATGATTGATTCAGAACTCCCCGTTCGACTTGGAGGTCGGCATATTCTTGCTCCCGGTTATCGTCTAATCCAAAGGAAATAGGGGAGGGGTCTCTTCGCCAAAAGGGAAGCGTCAGGGCAAACAGGACAATGCCCAGGACGATGAGAAGCGGAGTGAGAAATGCAATGATCGGAGGCATGTCAGGGAGGAGGTGCTTAGGATTCCCGTTCGCGTTCAAGGCGTTGGCGAGCTTGTTCGTCTAAGGCGGGTGGCGGTGCGGTTGGGGTGGCTGGAGTGCGTCGAACCCAGCCGATAACTTCCTTATAGAGCAAGAGTCCTCCTCCCAGCAACAGAATGAAAGGACTAACCCAGAGAAGCCAGTTTACGCCATGTTTGGGGGGGGCCATCATAATGTAGTCCCCATACCGGCTGAGAAAATATTCTTTAATGTCCTCGGGGCTATGCCCGAGTTTCAATCGCTCACGAACGACGTCTCGCATTTGTTGCGCCAGTGGGGCTCCTGATTCCCAAATGTTTTCAGTTTGGCAGACCGTACACCGCAAAGTTTTTGCGATTTCTCGGACCTGGATGTCTAACGCCGTTTCGTCTTGAACTTCGGCCAACAAGGACCAAGGTGTCGCCAAAACTACAATTACGGCAAATGCTAAGCGCATAGGCATGAACATTAGGATGGAGTGCTGATGGGCTCGCCTTTTAGTAAGGGAGCGATGACTTTTTGCGTGATTGTGGTGTACATGTGGCCTGTGACCGGTCCGACATATTTATAACGAATTTTACCCTGTTGATCGATGACAAACGTTTCGGGTACGCCATAGACGCCGTAATCGATCGCTAATTGTCCTTTCAGATCTCGCATATGCGCAAAGGTTGTCCCATATTCTTTGAGATATTGCTGGGCATCAGGCAATTTGTCTTGGTAGTTGACCCCGATCATCACGAAATTGGGATCATCTTTAAATAATTGGTGGAGCTGTAGCACACTTTCATGCTCGACTTTGCATTCATAACACCAGGACGCCCAAAAATTCAGCAGGACTACCTTCCCTTTGAATTGTTCCAGCGAAATGGTTTGGCCCGTTTCCACATCAGGTCCTTCAATCATCGGGGCATCGGTGCCAATGAGTACGGTCGGAATATGTCGTGGATCCCCCCACAAGCCCTGATAGAATAGGGCAAAGAGTCCTAGTAGAACCAGAACTAAGGTCAGTTGCGATCCCTTGGTCATTCTTCCTTCTTTCGTGGGCGGAGAATGTTCAATATGACGCCCAATCCCATAATAATGCCGCCGCCCCATACCCAGAGGATGAGTGGATTAATGACGCCGCGTGCGACGGCTACCCCTTCTGGAGAGACTTCGGGCATCGTCAAAAAGATATGTCCCATGTTGATGGAATAGATCGCGGATTCAGTCGTCGGAGTCTGGGTCGCATTGTAAATGCGTTTTTGTGGGCGAAGTTCGGTGAGTAAGGTGTCACCCTCAAATACCTGAAAGACCCCTTCTTCCGCTTTCCAGTTCACGCCTTCCACGGCATGGATATCTGTGAGCTTCATGCGATAATCGGCAATCGCAAATTCGTCACCCACTTTCATCGACACGACTTTTTCGGTTTGATAGATCGTCGAGGCGATAATCCCTATCACTAAGACGAGAACCCCGATATGGGTTAGCATGGCCGCATAACGTCGTTGGTTTGCGGTAAACGCGGCAAAGCATCCCTTGAAGATGTTACTGCTGTTTCGCTGGGCATAGAGTTGCGAGATTTTCCCGAAGTCGAGGACAATGGCCATGCCGGAAAAGGCGACCACGTAGCTTCCGGCTAACGCATAGAGGTTGCGAATGCCGGTGACAGCCAA
>CBDUWS010000284.1:0-3228 GCA_965370985.1 uncultured bacterium | reverse complement strand
GCTTTTATCAGCAAGCCCTATTTAAAGAAGTCTTTAAAAATTTTCTTCTCCAGCCAAGAATTTATACTCACATTCAACCGGTTCTCAACCGACAAACAAGGGAATAGCTGATCCAAGCATATCCACTTTCACAATTGATGAAATACAATGACTGATCAAGAATTTTTTTCCTTATGGCAAAACCTGGGGTTCCCTTGTAAATCTCATCCATGGCATGGCGTTGAAATTGGGCACGATGCTCCACAGTGCCTCTCTGTCTATATTGAAATTGTTCCAACCGATACCGTGAAATATGAATTGGACAAAAAGTCAGGCCATCTCCGCGTAGACCGTCCGCAACGGTATTCCAATATTTGCCCAACATTGTACGGTCTCATTCCCCAAACCTATTGTGGCCAATCAGTTGCGGAATTGAGTGCACAGCAAACAAACCGGCCAGGGCTACAAGGAGACCATGATCCCCTGGATATTTGCGTCCTCACTGAAAAAACCATTACCCATGGAGACATTCTGCTGGATGCCATTCCTATCGGCGGCCTGCGCATGATTGATGGAGATGAAGCTGATGATAAAATTGTGGCCATCCTCAAGGGCGATGCGATGCATGAGCAATGGACCGACATTAAGGACTGCCCCGTTTCGTTCGTGGAACGCTTGATACATTATTTCCTGACATACAAAGATGTGCCAGGCTCTCAAAAAAAGAACTGCGAGATTACCCATGTATATGGACGCCATGAAGCCCATGACGTCATTCGTCGTAGCCAAGCGGATTACGCCGCCAAATTTGGGCAATTACAAGCCCAACTGGCTTCAGTCGAATCGACTTTAAATTAATGTCCTTCATTTTTGCACTCACGCTCCTCGTCGGCTTAAATCCTCTTTTCTCCTAATCTTTCATTCCTTCCCTTTCAATCTTTTTAAATAAATTTCAAGAACAGTTTGATTGACCCACTTGAAGGCAGAAGCGAGGCACAGCATAATGGGGTTATCATCGAGTTGATTATCAGATAAATACGCCACAAGAAGGAGCAGCCAACATGAGTGAGAACATTGAAACCCTGCAACGATCCACCAGAGTCATTCCCTCACCCCCAGAGGTGAAAGCTCACGCCCATATTCAGGATTATGAAGCCGCGTACAAAGACTCCATCGCAGACCCCGAAAAGTTTTGGGATGGTATTGCCAAAGAACTCCACTGGTTCTCGCCATGGAATAAAGTCTTGGAGTGGAATTACCCCTGGGCCAAATGGTTTCTTGGCGCTACCTGCAACATTTCCTATAACTGCTTAGACCGCCATGTCCAAACCTGGAGAAGAAACAAAGTTGCCGTTATTTGGGTAGGAGAAAAAGGTGAAGAGCGAATCTTCACCTATGCTGAGCTTTATCGGCAGGTCAATAAATGTGCCAATGCACTCAAAGGCCTTGGGCTTCACAAAGGCGACCGCGTCACGATTTATCTTCCCAAAATTCCCGAACAAATCGTCGCGATGTTGGCCTGTGCCCGCATCGGTGTCATTCATTCGGTTGTGTATTCCGGCTTTAGTGCGCCAGCGCTTCAAACCCGCATTCATGATTGCGAATCCAAAGTTGTCATTACGGCTGATGTGGGCTATGACCGGAGTAAAACCGTTTCTCTTAAGCCGGTCGTGGATAAAGCCGTGGCCAATTGCCCAACAGTAGAAAAAGTGATTGTCGTCCAACGAGAGACATCAGCCGCCCCCCTCCAGGCTCCAAAAGAATTAGACTGGGAAGAATGGATGAAAGACCAATCCCCGAAATGTGAAGCCGAACATTTGGATTCCGAAGATCCCCTCTACATTCTCTATACCTCGGGAACGACGGGCAAACCTAAGGGCGTCGTACATGTCCATGGCGGGTATATGGTCGGAACCTACATCACAACCAAATATGTTTTCGATCTCAAAGAAGAAGATGTCTTCTTTTGCGTGGCTGATCCGGGCTGGGTCACTGGACATAGTTATATTGTGTATGGCCCACTCCTGAACGGCGCGACTATTCTCACCGCAGAAGGCAAACCCGATTTCCCCAATCCCGGGCGCTGGTGGGATCTCATCGAACATTATGGTGTTTCTATTTTTTATACGACACCCACAGCCATTCGGTTGCTCATGAAATATGGCGAAGAATGGCCAGCCAAATATGACCTTTCTTCACTCAAAATTTTAGGATCGGTAGGTGAACCCATTAACCCGGAAGCCTGGGAATGGTTTCATCGCGTCACCGGAGGCACCAAACCCATCATGGATACCTGGTGGCAAACGGAGACCGGCATGATTATGGTCACGCCTCTTCCCTGTGTGGATCTCAAGCCAGGATCCGCCACACGACCATTTTTGGGTATTGAAGCCGATGTGACCGATCGCGAAGGCAATAGTATTCCACATGGTGGAGGATTTGCCGTCATTAAGAAACCCTGGCCATCGATGATGCGCACCATCTACAAAGAACCAGATCGGTATCTGCTCTATTGGAACACCATCCCCGGTGTCTACACCGCTGGGGATATCTGTCATAAGGATGAGGATGGGTATATGTGGTTCATGGGGCGCGCTGACGATGTCGTTAAAGTTGCCGGCAACCGTATCGGTACCGCCGAAGTAGAAAGTGCGTTAGTGAGTCATGATGCTGTAGTCGAAGCTGCGGTCATTGGCAAACCCCATAAAACCGCTGGCGAAATGATTAAAGCCTTTGTCATCCTTAAACAAGGACAGAGTGAATCGCAGGATCTTATCAAAGATTTAAAAAATCATGTCCTACAAGAGTTGGGCAAGATCGCCGTTCCGAGAGAAATTGATATCGTGCCCTCATTACCGAAAACCCGTTCAGGAAAAATCATGCGCCGTGTGTTAAAAGCCAAAGAACTCGGCCAAGACCCCGGCGACATTTCAACCTTGGAAGAATGATCCTTGGCAATGCCATAACAAAGAACAATCGACAAGAACACCTATGACAAAGGGAAAGGTGTCAAAAAAGGCATGGAGAGAACCGATACATCATCAAGGTGCAGGACGTGTTTGCACATGAATAGAAGGCAAAAAAACGACGATGAGGCTGTTGAGCCTTTTTTTATTGGTCTCCTGAGATGATGGCGTACAAAAATTATTGCAACAGGCGGACAGCTAAAAAAGGACAAGAGGCGGAAGAAAGCCATTGTTGTCCTTCAAGGATGCCGATAATCGGTCCCATCCTGTTCAGCCTATTCAT
>CBDUWS010000283.1:0-3236 GCA_965370985.1 uncultured bacterium | reverse complement strand
TTTTCTGGTAACCCACCTTCCTTGAAGCCATTCCAATGACACAGATAGTTGAACTTCGAGTCAGTTATCGCTACATAAAAGAACATTCCTGGGTTGTTCAGGGCATTACCGGGTTTCTTTCGGCCTATTTCATGGAACATCCGGGCTTCCAAGTTAAAAAACATTTTGATGAACTGGAAACCGGCATGCACGTGTGGGTTTGTGACATTCCTCCCGACATGAAATTCCGGTTTCTCCTCCGCCGTCTGAAAGAGGATATTCCTCCCTGCCAATACCAACAATTGGAAACAGATGAAACCAAGTGTCCGCAATATCTCCTTGATAGCCTCGACACGGAAACCGAGTAGAGAGATCCCCGTCCCGCTCCACGTTACCGCACATATTGGAAAATAATATCGAAAAAATAACAATAGAGAAAAATGGGGATCGGCAAACCGAGGAAAGTGCCGAGAAAATAATGACGGAAGCGAATATCCGCCAAGGCCAACGCGTAGGTGAGAGCCGGGAGTGTTTGAAATAACAGTCGCAAAAGAGTCACTGAGATGATGGGACGCTCATCCAGATGAGCGAAGATTTTGTCGGCCCAACGATGCTTCAAACTGCGGAGCGCCGTCCCACCAAAATGACGAATCACATAAAAACTCAGTGTCGATGAGCACAGCCCCGCGATGAACGTCGCCACGCCACCCCATTCTTTTCCCAGAGCATACACCGCCCCTACCAAAAACACCCAGCCAGGCACATACAACAAATTGCCCACACTGAAAGCGGCACAAAAAAGTAACAAGCCCACGAGCGTATGCTCTACAAACAATGTGCGAATGGCATCGGGAGAAAGTTGAGTCCGCAGACCCGTCACTTCAACGACGAGAAACAGAGCCACGAAAAAGAACCCAATGAACAGAAGCTTTTTCTTAGGATCAGAAGTGAGGGTGACAGGCATAGGCAGAAATGATGGAATAGTCTCTTTGGGCCATCTTTATTTCACAAACAGTCGTAGGAAAATGACCTTTTGGCGTTTCTCGAAAGTTTGAAAGAGTATACTATGAACACAAAGAATGAAAACACTATTCTGAAGAAAGGAGCGCATATGCCACTCCCATTTGATCACGTATCCCGACGAATAATCTTAACACGAAGCGCAGGGATTTTCGGATTGATCATGAGCGGTCTATTCACCCACACCAGTTTGGCTGCATTCCTCAGTAAACCAACGCCCAGACAAGCGTTGGGTCCATTTTTTCCCGATGATGGAGATGAAGTTGATGCCATTCGTGAAAACCCAGATCCGAATCTTCCCATCAGTCAGGCCAACGATCAAGATCTTACTTTTGTGAAAGGCCGCAAGGGGAACGCACAAGGGCAGATGATTTATCTCAGCGGCCAAGTTCTAGATGCAAAAACCGGTCAACCTAGACCCGATACCGTCCTCATCATGTGGAGCGCATCGGCTTCAGGGCGATACAACCATAAAGGTGACGAGGGGACCCACAGCTTTCCACATCCCAAAACCGGCGAGACCATTCATCGAACCCACGACGAACATTTCCAATATTGGGGAAAAGCTGTCACCAATGAACAAGGAGAATATTGGTTTAAAACGATCGTGCCAGGATTTTACCCCATAGATCTCAAGGCCGGGCTCTATCGGCCCTCACATCTACATTTCAAGATTCTCCCCCCGGGATCCCCTAAGTTCGTTACACAACTTTATTTCAGAGGAGACCACATCCCCAATAACGAAATGAATCAGGAATTGCTACCGAAGGATGTGGTGATCCTGGATGCCGGGCTTACTACTGAGGAACAGGAACGCGTAATTGTGGACTATGTACCTGATGCATCAAAAGAAAAAACAGATGGATTGGTAGGCCACTACGACTTTGTGATCCCTTCTTAGCATTCTTCCACTAAAATACTACTGGTTCGGTTGTGTAGAAACTTTAACTTCGACGGAGGCACATCAAGCCTTCCACCTGGAACCTTCCGAGAAGATCCAAGGGGAACCATAAGAATCCAGTGGACAACCATACGTTTTTTCTTCACCTGCTCATCATTCTGTTAGCCGCTAGAATTTTTGCGGAAATCGCCACACGCCTTCACACTCCACGAGTGATGGGAGAACTCTTTGCCGGCGTTCTTCTCGGGCCAAGCCTTCTGGGGTGGATTGAACCGGAGCCCGTTATCAAATTATTGGCGGAAATCGGCATCATCCTACTGTTATTCGAAGTGGGACTTGGCACCGACATCAAACGGTTGGTCCGAACCGGCATGGAGTCCATGGTGGTCGCCATGGCCGGGTTTGTGCTGCCGTTCACGCTAGGCTTCGCTATTGCCTACTGGTTGTTCAACTTGCCCCTTTTGGTGTCGCTCTTCATCGGAGGCACTCTCACGGCCACGAGCATCGGCATCACCGTACGAGTCTTGATGGATCTCACGCGCCATCATGAACGAGAGGGCCAAATTATTTTAGGGGCCGCCGTCCTGGATGACGTGTTCGGCATCGTCCTGCTAGCTCTCCTGTATGAATTTTCCATCGGCGGAGGCATCAATCTTCTCAATGCCAGTAAAGTGTTACTGTTCGTGACCACATTTTTCGTCCTGGCGCCCATTGCCGCAAAGTTCATCTCCCTGCTCATTAAACACGTTGACCAAACCACTAAAATTTCCGGTCTCATCCCGACCTCGGTCGTAGCCTTAGTGCTGTTCTTTGCATGGCTGGCCCATGCCTTCGGCGCACCGGAACTCTTGGGAGGATTTGCGGCAGGCCTCGCCCTTTCCAGACGATTTTTCCTCCCCTTCGGGATTTCCATCCACAGTGACCCGGCCTTCGCCCACCGCATTGAAGAGCAAATGAAGCCGATCATTTTCCTCTTTACTCCGATTTTTTTCGTTATGGTCGGCCTCTCCCTCAACCTGCGAGACATTGACTGGCATTCGCCCTTCATTTGGAACTTTTCCGCATGTTTATTCGTCGCAGCCGTGATGGGGAAACTTGTAGGAGCCTTGGTCATTCAGGAACCATGGCGCAACCGGCTGATCATCGGTCTAGCCATGATCCCTCGCGGGGAAGTGGGACTCATTTTTGCAGAATTAGGCCGAGTCAGCGAAATTTTGAACAACGAAATTTATGCAGCGATGGTGATCGTCATCGCCCTCACCACCGTATTTCCGCCGTTGGCCATCAAGTGGGTCTATCAGTCCTCCGGCCATCCCCTCAAAACAAATATCGAGGG
>CBDUWS010000282.1:0-3241 GCA_965370985.1 uncultured bacterium | reverse complement strand
TGCGTGGACTTTTGTGATCCAACTGCGGTTTCTAGGTTCAAGGGTTATCCCGTAACATGCTATTAAAAATAGCAAGTTAAATGGTTATGAAGCTTTGGCTTCACCCTGCCAGAGCATGTCGTATCCGAGTTCCATCGTGTCGGAACACATAGCGGCCACGGCTGCAAATGTCTTATTGAAGACTTCGTCGGCATGCGATTTTTCATGCTCTTCGAATGATTTCCAATACGTCACAATCGCATAATGCTCATCAGCCGCCTGGGCATTATTGAGAGAGCCTTTTTCTGAGACGAACCCGGAGAACCGGAACACCTGGCCAGCGATGAATCCCCCCTGGTCCCCTCCATAGGTTTGCTTCACCACCATGCACATTTCACCTACGGCCGTTTCCAACTGATCGAATTTAACGCCAGGTTTGAGTTTGACGGTATTCAAGAGCATTTTTGCCCCGAAGGGGATGGTAATAGGACCAAACATAACAACCTCCTGGTGAAGCCAATCAGCCCAGACAGGCCTCGGTGATTACAAACCAATCCAGGCAACATTAAAACCCGTACTTTATAGTAAGCGTCAGCCCCTTATAATATTGATTCCGCAGGAAAATAGTCCAACCTCACTCTGGAAGTCTGCCAACTCAATACTGTCTCCCCCGCTTTTGCCTTGTCCAACAAAGGATTCCTCTAGTCTCACCTGGTGTTTTCCGATATATGTCGTTAAAGGGAAACATTTCCTTGGGATTGGTATACTTCTATCAATAGCACACTCTGTTTTTTTCTGCAGTCTCGCTCACCATGTAAGGAGGAGCTATGTTTGTCAGTAACATTGAAGAAATTCCAGGCAAAAGGATCATGACCTGCTATGGTATCGTGTCCGGTAGTACGGTCCGCGCCAAACATGTCGGGCGCGATATTTTCGCCAGTATTAAAAATATCTTTGGCGGGGAACTGAAAGGCTATACGGAACTGTTGGGTGAATCTCGCGATGAAGCCATGGACCGAATGAAATCTCAAGCCCAACAACTGGGAGCCAATGCCATTGTGAATGTACGCTTTTCAACGTCCTCAATTGCCGCAGGGGCAGCCGAAATTTATGTGTATGGCACCGCAGTGACGGTGGAGTAAGACACGATGGATAGTTTAACGATCTTCCTCATTTTACTCGCCCTCGGTTTTGTCTTTGGGAAATTAGCCGAGAGCCGGCATTATCGTTCCATTCAAGCCAGGGAAGAACTGTTGGTTCGCCTTCCCACGACTTCATGTAAAAAACCAATGGGAAACAGCGCGCCAATCAGTCATGCTCAATTGGTTCATGGCCACGTCGTCATCTCAGTTGATTATTTCAAACAAATCCTGGCCGGATTACGGAATCTCTTTGGCGGGACGATCCAGGCCTATGAAACCCTGCTGGATCGCGCTCGACGCGAAGCTGTGCTGCGGTTGAAAGAAAGCTGCCCCACTGCCGATGAAATCCTCAATCTCCGCATTGAAACCTCTTCCATTTCTAAAGGCGGTAGTGGTGATCGGATTGGGTCTGTCGAAGTATTAGCCTATGGCACCGCCATTTATTACCAGCAAGCCTCCTCTCAGCCTTCTCGCCTGTGAACTATCAACCTTCTCTCCCCGAACACAACGACAACGTGTCGCATCAACACCCCGTGCGAGAATTTTTCGTGCTCATTACCGGCGTGTTGGCTTTCGTGCTCATCGGATATTGGGCTCTCGGTTTATTCGTGGATGTTGCTGTCGATTACCTCTCCCCTGAACAAGAAGCACAGCTCTTTGCAAACGTTGATATCGATTGGGATTTTGGGGAAGAGTCGATGCCGGAAGAGCAAGCCAAGCTCCAAGGGCTTGTTGACGCCTTCAAACCCTGCCTCTCTCTGCCCTACCCGATTACCGTGAGCCTCGTGAAATCGGAAATGGTCAATGCGATAGCGGTTCCCGGCGGGAAAATGGTGGTATTCTCGGGACTGTTAGATTCTCTTTCCTCAACTAATGGGCTCATGTTTATCTTAGCCCATGAATTGGGACATTTTAAAAATCGAGACCACCTGAGGTTAATGGGAAGGGGAATTGTGCTGAGCATCCTGGCGATGTTGGCCTTCGGAGGAGATGCAGGCCTTTCCGATATTCTGGCCTCAACAATTACCCTACGTACGGCTAAATATTCTCAGAGCCGGGAAAGCCAAGCCGACCATACCGCCCTGCAGGCGCTCCATTGCCACTTTGGACATGTCGGCGGCGCCACCGAACTCTTTGAAACCCTCCAGGCTCAAGATGAAGAATCTGATTTCGAGATGCTCCATTATTTTTCTACTCACCCTGAACTCCAGCAACGCATCGACGACCTCCACCGCTTATCCCAAGAACTAGGATTTCCCGTTCAGGAAACTAAGGATTCGGTTCTGTAAAATGACTTTCAGTCGGTCAAATCCACACGTTTTCGCTCTCCTGCATGATGCCTTTTAGATTTCCTTTATGGGAGAAATCTTGACATAGAAATATTACGTGTATATACTCCTATTATCATGACAAATACATCATCGAGTTTCGCACAATATCTCGAACCGGCACAAGGATGCGTGTGCTTCAATATCCGGAAATCGGCAAGGGCGATTACGCAACTCTATGAAGACGCCCTAAGACCCACGGGGCTTCGCGCCACGCAATTCACCCTTTTGGTGGCTACACGCGTCATGGGGACAGCAACTATCAGCGGTTTAGCCAAAGGTTTGGTTATGGACCGCACCACTCTTACGAGAAATATGAAGCCGTTAGAAAAACAAGGCTTCATTCGAATAATGCCCGGCAAAGAAGATCGACGGGAGCGAGAAGTGACGTTGACTCTTACTGGGCAGGAAATCCTTTCTGAAGCCCTTCCCTTATGGAAAACCGTTCAGGAGACCGTGATTGAAGCATTAGGCCAAGGACGAGTGACAAGGCTTTTGAAAGATTTGTCGGCTACAGTAGATTTGGCAGCAACAGGTTAAGTTTTTTTATTACATTATGTGCATATACACTTTTTAATGGAGGAACCCATGTCATTACTCACCGAACTTCCCATGGTCGACACTCAACCACCTACTCCCTTCCCCAATCAATCTTCATCTGACGTTTCGCACAAAATTGGCGGGAAACTTGATCAGGCTTGGCTTCGTCAGTTGTGTCTAGAGGCAGGAGCCGATGATGTGGGATTCGTCGAGATTGATCGACCCGACCTTGAGAAAGACCGACCGGATATG
>CBDUWS010000281.1:0-3247 GCA_965370985.1 uncultured bacterium | reverse complement strand
CACTTGAGAGTTTTTGAGGAAAATCTTGATACAACAGGCTAGAAGAAGGTGGTGTAGTCAGGCCGGTGAGTCATGATTTTTGTTCGTTATTTCAGGTTGAGTGAACCAAGGCTTTATTTTGCCAATTGGAGGGGAAATTTCTCCCGCAAAACCTTACCGGACATCTGCGAAAAACGAAGGCTTGAAGGTCGGAAGGCCATATTCGACATGAAGAATGATCATAAGCACGCGGATAAAACTTCGCCAGATACCCATCTGAATGAATTTTCGTGCGTCGGTAATAACCGGCGAAGCTAAGAGTCGGGGAGTGGCATGGCTAAGAATTTGTTGGCAAAAACGCACATCTTCCAACATGGGCTGCAATGGGAACCCTCCCAGTTGATGAAATAATTCTACCCGAACAAATAGAGCTTGATCTCCATAGATGATTCGTGAGCGATGGCATCGAAAGTTATCCAGCCAGGAGATCATTCGGAGTCGCCAGTCGTTGCCGGAAAATTGATGCTGAAATCCTCCTGCCTGGCAACTTGTATCTAATGCTAGGTGATGGAGTTGCGTGAAGGCGTTTTTAGGAAGGAGGGTATCAGCATGAAGAAATAGCAGCCAGTCATTGGATGTGTGTTGATGGGTCAGCATGTAGTTTGCCCCAACATTCATTTGTGATGCACGGCCTTTTGGGGCGGTCAACCAGATTATTTGAGAATGTGTGCGAACAATGTTGTGGGTTTGGTCGGTGCTTCCTCCGTCTACGACAATGATTTGATAGTTGCCTTTTTGTTGGAAGACCGAGAGGAGAGTGAGAGGGAGCGCCCGTTCTTCGTTGTATGTAGGGATAATGACCCAAATCATGATTGGTGCCACTTTGCCAAGGTGTTACAACATGGTCATCGAAGAGGATAACGATGGAATCGGTTGCTGAGAATAAGTTTGTAGCCAGGCGGGCAAATTGCGATGAAACTCATCCCAATATTCCTGAGGATCTTCGTCGATCGAAAAGAACGCGTCTTGGACTGAGAATAGCATAGTTTTGGCTAGGCTAAGGTACATTTCTGTTCTTTGACGAAGAGTATCATAGGATTCCTCTTCTCTCTCGATCATTTTCGAGAGAACGCGGAGTCCAAATTGGTGATGGGCTTCCTCTTGGTGGATGAGCATGCGTCTGAGTCTTTGAAAAGGCGCACCACGTTTGACTAAGCCTGCCTCAATTTTTTTTAAGATCGCTTCTCCTAGTCCTTCTAAAATAACCTGTTCCGCAAGAAGGGTCTCGGCAAAGTCCTGTCGAACAAAGGCCGCCTCTACGAGTTGCCGATATTGATTCATATAATCGGAGATATTTGAGGATTGAAAAGTTTTCGGTGTCAGCCAACGAATCGCCCCCTGAAAAGCTAAGGCATGGTACCCCTCTTGCCGTGCCTGTCCCGCCAAAAAAGTTTGCATGCTTCGTTCCGGAGCCAGTGCACATTGCCTCTGAGCACAGTCATGAGCCAGTTGTTCTCCCAGTTCCATGAAACGAAGTAACTGGGCAAGGTGAGCATGTTCACCGGGTTTAATGAGCATACTTCAATTTCAACTGGGTTTGTGGACGAATCTTAGCTGTACGCAGGGCTGATAGGGGATGTCGAAGATTGGAGCCTATGATCCGGCTACAGAGCATATTGCAGGACGAACGGTTCGAGCATTGTCGGATAGCTGAATAATCAAGGTTGTCAAGAAGATCGGGTAATGTGGATGACAAAAGATTCCCAGTGTGTGGTAGCGCCAAACAGGGCGCCACATTTCCTGAGGCATCAATGGCAATACTGTACCGTCCCGCATCGCAAGAAGGAAGTCTTTGGTCGTTGAGCCAACGAATATTGTCCTGGAGGTAGTTCCGGAAATATCCATTTGGAACGATGTTCGATTCCAGCACCTCTTGAAAGACGGCTGTGGCTGTGGCTTTTTGGTATTGAAGCGTGAGGTCGATCTTGCCGTAACGGGAGACATCCCAATGATAGGCGCCAAGCACCGGGATCATTCCATGATTTCGAGCAAAGCGCATGACATCCAAAACATCATCTCGGTTGACCTCACTCACAATGCACGTCAGGTATTTGGAATGAGGGTATTCGTCTAAAAGTTCAATGCCTTTCAAGACAAGTGGTAACTGATCCGCTCCCCTAATTATTCTATAACGTTGGCGATCCAATGTGTCGAGACTGATGGATAGACTGATGGGGTGACGAGCCAGGCGAGCAAGAAGTCCAGAGGTCAATTTCGTTCCGTTGGTGATAAGGCTGATGGTAAACCCGATGGAAGATAAGTCGTCCAGTATGTCCGGTAGGTCTTTCCTCAGGAGGGGTTCGCCTCCTTGTACGAAAACTATTCTGAGCCCTTCTTCATAGAGATGGGAAAAGACACGAGAGATTTCTGCCCGACTCATTTCGTATCGACCTTGATTGAGAGGAAGATCACAGTATCCACAGGCGGAATTACAGCGCAGAGTCGCCTCAAAGATCGCTAAGATTGGTCGTCCTTGAAAGATACTTTTGATAGGCTTGAGGAAGGTTGAGAGCACTTTTTTTGACCACTTTAAAAGTCATGAGTTACGGGAAGACAGGTTATATTGGTGAGTCTGTTTTCAGATGAGTCACGATTCCTGTGTGGTTGATCACCTTAAATAGGTCAGAGACTGTGGATGCCGTGATATCAGAAAAATCTTGGAGCGTGCGTTCGAGGGATTCCTCGATGCTCGCCCCAGAACAAAGATGGTTCAATAACAGGTATTCAGGTTCACTCAAGTGTTTGATGTACACCTGCTGTTGGTGTTTGTAGCAAAGAAGCCATTGAGGCTTGCACCAAATTTTTTCCGGAAGCGATTTTTGTATGGTTCCCCGAATTTTCCAAATCTCATAAACCGAATAGGGAGATCGAAAAAGGCGGACAGAAGGGCCAAAGGAAAGGCGAAGATTTCCTGACAATGTGTGTTGTTGGAAGTGCTCAGGTGTGAGGCTTGTATGGGCTGGGAGATGAAATACTTCCTTGAACAGCCATTCAAATCTGGCTAAATCAGCAAGAAAGGGGAGATCCGAAAAGGGTTGTCTTTTATCTAGAAAATCGGGAAAAGGTTTTCCGAAGTCGGAAAGATTATAGGAAGAAGAAGAATGTGCCAGTAAAAATTCTTTCGCTAAACGAAAATAATCATCATCCCCCGCCACCCACCAGACCGCTTCAAACGTTTCACCCAAGGCCTCGGTGAGGCGGACGATGT
>CBDUWS010000280.1:0-3250 GCA_965370985.1 uncultured bacterium | reverse complement strand
TAAAATAACGTGTAGATGAACGGAGCAACCGCCGAGCCTTCACTCAAAATGATGAGACCCCCTAAGAGCAAGAGCATAATGATGATAGGCGCGAGCCAGAATTTTTTCCGTTCTCGCATAAAATCCCACAACTCTCCTAGAAAACCAGACATATCGCATTCCTCCGTCAAAAGGCTTTTAAAACATGATCCGCCGCACGGGCCTCCTTGGGTACCCGATAGGTTTCCGCCTTGGGATCAAACTGTAACTGAAGTGGCCGTTTTCCCAATAGAACCATGACGAGAGAAATGGGCGTCAGCAGGCCGTAAAACACCAGCCCCAAAAGAATACGTGAATTCAACCACCCAATCTTTTCGCCGAAAATCATCCAAGCCTTATAGACCGGCTTCAAGCCATTGGGGAACACGGTTCCCAACACGCCAAATATCCCGGCGATGATGAACGCCCAGATTCGCATTCCTTCACCACGAAACACGAGCGGCCAAAAGGTGATTATTCCAAATACACCACCCATGAGCCAGCCAAATTGCCGGAGTTGCTTGAGAGGGACTTCATTCTGTGGGGTGGGTGGATTCATGTCTATTTCATCCTGGGTTAATCTAATTCAAACTCGTTCATCCAATTAGTGTCCTTGGCCACCGGTTTCTGTTGTTCCTTGAGTAAGACACAATTTTCTAAGACCAGCACATCCATTTCTGTGCGCATGAAACAGCGATACGCATCTTCCGGTGTGCACACGATGGGTTCGCCACGAACATTAAACGAGGTATTGATCAACACCCCACAGCCGGTTTTTTCCTGAAAGGCACGTAATAATTGATAATACCGAGGATTCGTGGAGGCCGTCACCGTTTGTACCCGTGCGGAATAATCCACGTGGGTTACGGCTGGAATATCCGACTTCGGTACGTTCAGGAGCTCAATCCCCCACAGTTTTTCCTGATCGGATTGGAGTGCCACTCTCCGATGCTCAACAACCGGAGCCACTAAGAGCATATAGGGACTGTCGGTGTCTATGTCGAAATAGTCCGAGACACATTCCCGCAGCACCGACGGGGCAAACGGGCGAAAGGATTCTCGATACTTAATTTTAAGGTTCATGACCGATTGCATTTTCTCGCTCCGCGGATCACCTAAGATGCTTCGTCCGCCCAATGCCCGCGGACCAAACTCCATATGCCCTTGCAACCAGCCAATGACTTTCTCCTCTGACAAATAGGCGGCCACGCGGTCACATACCTTCGAATCGTCAAGGCGTTCGTAGGGAGCCTCCAGTTTCTGTAACACCTCTTCGATCTCTTCATTAGTAAAAGACGGTCCCAGGTAACTACCTCGCATGGCATCCTCGGACCCCTCACAATGACGAGGCTGGTCAAGATAGTGATAATGGACATTCAAGGCCGCACCGAGTGCACTCCCGGCATCGCCGGCGGCGGGCTGTATCCAGAGTTTTTGAAATGGGCCTTCGCGCAAGACTCGGCCATTGCCCACACAGTTAAGGGCCACCCCGCCCGATAAACACAGATTCTTGATTCCCGTTTCCTTGTGTAGACTATTCGCCAACCGAAGCATGACGATCTCGGTGACTTCCTGTATAGACCGGGCCAAATCCATTTCTCGTTGGGTTAATTGGCCTTCCGGTTTTCGAGGTGGGGCACCAAATAATCCGTCAAATTTTTCACTGGTCATGCGGAGACCGGTGCAATAGGCAAAATATTCCATATTTAAACGGAAGGTGCCGTCGGGTTTTACATCGACGAGGTGCTCCAATATGGTTTTGACATATGTGGGTTCCCCGTAGGGAGCCAAGCCCATGACTTTGTATTCACCAGAGTTCACCTTGAAACCTGTATAGTAGGTAAAGGCCGAATAGAGCAGCCCCATGGAATGCGGAAACGGAATTTCCCACAAGGGTGTAAGCCGGTTATCTCGTCCGACCCACGCCGACGTAGTCGCCCATTCTCCGACTCCGTCCATACAGAGTACGACCGCTTCTTGAAAGGGAGAAGGGAAAAACGCGGAAGCCGCATGGGATTCATGATGTTCACCGAAGAGCAGCGGGGGTAGAGGATCATTTTTCTCAAGACCCCCGACTTGGCGAAAGGCTTTGTCGAGCAGATTTCGCAGAAACAGTTTTTCTTTGATCCAGACCGGTATTGCAGTGAGAAACGACTTTATCCCTTGTGGGGCGTAGGACAGGTAGGTTTCCAACAGCCGTTCAAATTTAATGAGGGGTTTGTCGTAAAACACCAGGTAATCGACCTCACCAATAGCAACCCCTCCCTGACTCAAACAATACTCAACCGCATGAGAAGGAAACCCTGCATCATGTTTCTTCCGAGTAAACCGTTCCTCTTGAGCAGCCGCCACAATCTGCCCGTCCTGAACTAAACAGGCCGCACTATCATGATAATACGCCGAAATTCCCAAAATAGATTTCAAAGCAATTTCCTCTTCACCTTACAGAGATCCAGGCACCAGAGCTCACAATAAAAGGCCCAAACATCGATCCATCAAACCTATCCCTTGGCTAAGAAATACTACCATGAAATGTTACTGAAACAATTCCTCAAAAAACTGTCTCATGTGCATCCAGGATCGTTGGTCCGCTTGAGCATTATACTGTACGCCTTTTACTCCATATTGATTAGCTGACGGATTGGAAAAACTATGTTGGGCTCCACCATACAGAGTCATCTGCCAATCAATTTCGGCATTATCCAAAGCAGCCTTAAACTGTCCGATGTGCTCTGATGTAAGAAATGGGTCGGATGCACCATGGGCAATGAGGACTTTGGCTGAATTGTTGATGGGATTGGCATTAGGAGGAAGAGGTAACGACCCGTGGAAACTGACCACCCCCTTCACCGGGGCACCTCCATAAACCAATTGCATCACCGTCGCCCCACCAAAACAATAGCCAATAGCCGCTAAGCGGGTCGGATCGACTTTCGGATCTTCCTGAAGTAGCTTCAGGCCTTCCTCAGCCCTCCCTAGCCATTCATCCACATTGGTTGTCGTGAGTTTCGCCCATTCACCAGCCTTTTCGGGATGAGTGGTCACCCTTCCCTTCCCATACATATCCACGGCAAAAGCCACATACCCCAATCCAGCTAATTGCTCGGCACGGGACCGGGCATATTCATTGAGCCCCCACCATTCATGGACCACCAATATCCCAGGCCTCTGACCCTTTACTGAATCATCCCAAGCCAGAAAACCTTCAAATGAACCTTCCCCATACGTATAG
>CBDUWS010000279.1:0-3252 GCA_965370985.1 uncultured bacterium | reverse complement strand
GTGAAATCCCGGTATCGGTTTCTGCTCGATGAAGCCCGGTTTTCTCTGATGAATTTTATCAAGGGGCCTGTCTGTCGAGGACAAATAGCGCTCAATGTGATTGATGAGCGCTTTTGGATTATATTTGCAAATCCTGAGAGTCCCGCCTTGGCCCATGAGGCCCAGTTTCTTGAAAAAGAACAGCGTAATCTTCGGATGCCGGCAGAAGAGCAAAGCAACGCCCTCGTCTTACGAAGCTGGCTGAAGTATTCTCGATTAGAAAAGAAATACCTTGCCGGTAAAATCGAGTTTTTACAGCAAGGTCTTTCGACACCAGGTGACATTTCACTCGACCTGATTTGGGATGGCGACGGGCGGAATGCCAATGCAGCCCTCACGGTGTTTCGACATTTAAATAATGCCACCGTCGTCCGAGGCTTGGTGGGGCATGAGCCCAAGACGCTGGTGTTGCTAGGGTATCCGTTGCTTGAGCGCATTCACTATTTGCTGGTCGCAGGGTATGACATTTATGGCAATATCGGTCACCAGTTAAACTCTCGTCTCTATATGGATTTTTTGCGGATGGAGGGCGAGCTCTATTTCCTGACCCTCCTCCCGGAACAGACACGAGTCAAAGAGTGGAAATACTGGTACCGAGACGCCGGTCGGAGAGTTGAAGATTTTGGGGTAGTGTATAACGAAAAAATGAATCGACAAACAGACATTTCGTATCACACACCACACCCTAAATCAGAATTGATCAGGATGCTGCAAGCGCACCTCTCTCCTGTCTTAAACACATCCTATAATATCGAGAAGATCGGCCAAACACAGGTAAGGCAGCAGTTAGAACGGTTATCGAACATACAAGGCATGGCCGTTTCCTGGTTGCCGCAACTTGCCTTTTTATCAATCGATGGTTCGGATAAGATTGTGGTGACACTTATCCATAACAACGGCATGAGCAATGTGTCCCATCTGTTCAATGAACAAAAAAGACGTTTGCCGGATGAAGATAATTTAACCGTGGTGCGAGGGTTGTTGGGGTCCTATCCCAACGCCTTTTACCATGTCGCGGAGTCAAAACTGAAAGACTTTGTCAGCGCCGTGGAAGGCCTGAGCAGTGAGGAGGATTATCAAGCCTTGCTCAGTCGTTTTGGTGTCAGACGAAGCGATCCGGATTTCTGGAAGCATAGCGATTATTTACGGACGGCCTATCAGAACGCGTCCCCGATTGAGGCCGGACTGTTGGACTATAATCGCCTGGAAAATAGGTAGATTGTTATATTTCAAGGATTGAGACAATCCACCCTAGGATACCTTCATGGCGAACTCGCCAAGACGATCCCAGCCAGGTTTCTCGATCACCTGTTTAACATAAGGGGCCTTACTTGTAGTGGATGGCAATTCCCGTGAGCGATCTTACGGTGGTGTCATGCATCATGGGCGCTCCTCGCCCGTACCCATAATACGAATATCCAACCCCACCATAAGAACCATAACCCCATCCCGGAGAGCTATAGCCGTAGGCATGGCCTCCGTAGGCTGGAGTGGCGACGGTCCGTTTTGTCCCCCTACGGAACACAACAGCATCTGCCCCCAATTTAGCCGCTTTTTTTAGAATGGCTCCCTGCTGCTTCTCAAAACTAGAGGCTGCATCCTCGACGCTTAATTGGGCAATGGCGACATGAGCACGTTTGGGGGTTCGAGCTAGCACCTCCACTTCTTGAATCGAGTTTTTGGGTGGAAATGTTTGGCTTGTAAATCGAACGGTATCGACTGAAGTACACCCACCGATGATGAACCATATCCCCGTCATACATATGAGAAAAAATAAGTTCGGTTGTTTTACGCCATCCATTCTACTCTCCTTGCTTATCGAAGATATTGTTCAAGCAACTCGGATCCTGTTTCTATGCGCAACACTTCGATCCCGGCACGCTGTTGTCTAAATTCGTGCATGGCTGTTTTAAATTCTTTGGTGTGGTTTTGCCAGGCTGTGAATGCTGCTGATTTTTCTTCAGGATGGTCATGGACTTTCCGCAACAGTCCCTCTGCAAATCGCAGGTGTTCGAGTTGCAGTTTCCACTGTTCCTGATGAACCTCCCAACCTCGAATGTCAAGATCCAGGACTTCTTGAAGGAGAGGATCCTTCGAAGCGGGAGCCTTACGTAAAAACTCAATCCGATCAGAAATACCCTCAATGTTGATGGTTAATTCCCCAATATGTCGTTCGATATCGGTGAGGATGGCTGGCAAGGGGTGAATGGCATCGGATGCGGCCCATGGCGTTCCTACGATCCCCACGGTCAAGCTCAGGGCCAATGCGAAAGCTTTCGTCAAGTGTGACGTGGTCATAACATATTCCTTTCTTTAATATAATCTATGTGGGTTGGAAGTTGAATGGATTTCTGAAAAAGCTGGTTTGAGTTTATGGCAAGGGGTGTTGGCAGAGAGGACTTTGCGGACCGGGTGCTAAGTGGGCATCCTCTTTACCATTCGAACTTTCATGCAGACAACCTTTCGGGCCAGGGGCCATTGCAACATAAACTCTTCTTCCCCCGCAATGTAGGATTGCCACAGCCGGGGTTTCTTCAGAAGGTCCTTAGGGCTCGCGAAACAATAACTTCCCATTTTCGCATCCCACCTTCAGGCCAGCTTGGGCCGATCTTTACTCGCGCAATCCTCAGCGTAGGCCTTGCTACGCCTGCGGTTGTGCTCACTCAGATCGTCACAACCTGATCTAAATCTGGGCGCGAATTCTGGGAAGTGATTATTTCGCGAACCCTTAGCATAAGAGTTTTCATAAAATTGAGTGCGTGAAGCTGGTTGTATGAGTGTCAGCATTGGCCCAATTTATTAACGTACTCAATCCCTTTCCACAAACATTCCTTCATTTGTAAAAACTTGGATTTCAATTGACGGACCCTGTCAAGTAAATTAAACTTTTGGTATATACCGAAAATACATCAGTTGTCATCCACGCAGATTGGTAGCATTTATTTATCACTCTCTTTTAGCATCCACGCAAGTTGTCAGCGGGGATACATTTCCCTTTTGTCATACCTGCGTGCCTGTGAGCTTGCCCCTGAGGTCTTTGGCAGGGGCAGGTATTCATCTTGTTGCCGTCATACCCGCGGTTTCAGAGCCTGCCCCTGTAGTCCTTGGCAGGGGCGGGTATCTATCCGAAGGAACGGCAGCCTGGACTCCCGATAAAGAATGTCGCGAAGGACAACCTAACTCCGTCATCCCCGCAGTGTGTGGCGGGGATCC
>CBDUWS010000278.1:0-3258 GCA_965370985.1 uncultured bacterium | reverse complement strand
TTTAAGAGGACAGAGAAAACATGACATAGTAATACATCGCAGGTCCAGTGAACAGGAGACTGTCCACGCGATCAAGGACCCCGCCATGTCCGGGTATAATTGTGCCTGAATCTTTGATGCTCACGCTACGTTTGATTGCTGATTCGGCCAAATCGCCAAGTGCGCCCAGTAGGGCTAAGCCCACACCGAGCATAACGCATTCTCCTAAGGAGAAAAAGGGGACAAACGTGATTTGACTGAGGATCGCTCCGACAACAGCAAATAGTATCCCGCCAAGTAACCCTTCAATGGTTTTTTTGGGGCTGAGTCTAGGAGCGAGCGGATGTTTCCCCAATGTTTTCCCAACAGAAAATCCGCCGGTATCGGAGAGCCATGTGACTAAGATGACAAAAAAGACCAATGCCACTCCATTTTCAAGATTTCTCAAAAGGATATAATGACTCAAGAGCAGTCCGACATATAAAACGCCGAAGATGTAGGCTGCCCAGCCGGGAAGGCGGTGCTTGGCGACTATCGGCGAAATAAAAAACCCTGCCATGATGATGGCTACGATACCGAGCAAACCTACAATCAGTATTTCAGGAACTCCCTCATGCACCACAACAACAAGGAGGATGGCTGTGATCAAACATGAAAGGCCTTTAGTGGGTATCGAACTGGTGTCCGGGAAGTACAGCGACAGAAATTCCCAGAGAGCAAACAGCGCGACCGTGCCAATCAACAGTGAAAAGAGCCAGGAAGGGGAATACCGAATGCCTACATATAGCAACGGGATAAATACCAAAGCGGAATACAACCGGCGAGGATCCATAGTGGGTTTTGAAAAAGCGAACGATGAGTGAGCCGCAACTGCCAATAATTGAGGATGGATGGGGAATAGTGCTAATCGCTAGGAAGAAACGGCTTGGGGTACTCGCCCAAACCGGCGCTCGCGTTTTTGGTAGTCCAGGAGGGCCAGCAGTGTTTCGCAGCGACGAAAATCAGGCCAGAGGGTTCGGGTGAAATAGAGTTCGGTATAGGCTATTTGCCATGGGAGAAAGTTGCTAATTCTTGCTTCTCCGGATGTGCGAATGAGTAAATCGGGATCTGGCAGTCCCCAGGTGGTGAGGTGTTGTTCGAACAGGGCTTCATCTATTTGGTCAGGAGAAAGGGAGCCCATCTGAACTTCAAGTGCTAATTGTTGAACCGCATCGATGATTTCGGCTCGTCCACCATAACTTAGGGCCACAGCCAGAGTCTGTGTCGTATAAGAGCGAGTTTCCTCAGCTACCTCGGTCACCAAGGCGCGAACAGAAGAAGGGAGCTGTTCCAATCGTCCAATGGGGAGGAAGCGCACATTTCGATCGTGAAATCGTTGCCGTTCTTTGGTCAGGTATTGCTGTAATAAACCCATGAGCAAGCGAATTTCGGCCTCAGGGCGGTTCCAATTTTCCTGCGAAAACGCATAAATCGTGAGATAGGGGATATTCAGTTCATACCCAATGTCCATGACATCCTGAAGTGCCTCAAGGCCTTTCTTGTGACCGGCGATGCGCGGCAGGCCGCGTTGGGCCGCCCATCGGCCATTGCCATCCATAATGATGGCGATATGTTGAGGAAGGGACCCAAGGTCGAGCTGGTTCCGTAATTCATCCTCGGCAACGTGCCTGGTTTCTACTGCCTGAAATTCATCCATGAAAAACGCTGATTGTTGAGGTGTAAGCCAGAGCCAGTGCTTGGCTCCAGTACAAAACATTCACAGATATGAAGAAATGTTCGAACAAAATTTAGTCTAATAAGGAACCAGATTCTTGTCAAATTTCATCAGTTTCATTGTTGCCAATACTGAAATTGCGCCCACCAAGAAGATGGGCTATACTGCCTCTCTTCGGTTACCTTTTATCTCATCATTCCAATTCCAGAACGCTATTTTATGATTCCCAGCCCTTCAGATTTTGCTCTTCAAGAACAGGACATTCTTCAGGCGTTGAATAAGGCCAAGGCACGAGATGTGGACTATGCCGATATGTATCTGGAGTCCTCTGTTACGGACTCGGTTTCAATGGAAGAAAGTTTGGTCAAGCGGGCCGTCAAAAGTGTGGCACAAGGAGCCGGTATCCGGGCGGTAGCGGGAGAGCGTACCGGATTTGCCTATTCGGATGATCTTTCTGTTCGGGATTTAGAGCAGGCTGCGGACACAGCCAGGTACATTGCGGAGTCTCCACAGGGTGACAACCCGGTAGCTGTGACACATCGAACGGGGCCTTCCCAGAATCTGTATCCACTTTCCCAACCCCTGACCGACATTACGACCGAGGCTCGGGTAGATCTCTTGAATCAAATTGATGTTGAAGCTCGTCGATATGACCCTCGTATTGCCAAAGTCATGGCTTCCTTTAATACGGAACAAAAAATCTTTCTGGTGATGAACTCGGAGGGCCAACTGGTTGGGGATGTGCAACCCCTGGCTCGCCTTCAAGTGACGTGTATCGCCGAAGATGGCGCGAATCGCCAAGTTGGAAGTTATGGCGGTGGGGGCCGCGTAGGATTTTCCTTCTTCGTCGAAAACGGGCGGGCGTTGGAGTTCGCCCGTGAAGCTGCCCGGCAAGCGATCGTCAATTTAGACGCCGTTGATGCTCCGGCCGGGACAATGCCGGTTGTGTTAGGGGGAGGCTGGCCAGGGATTTTGCTTCATGAGGCGATTGGCCATGGCTTGGAAGCGGATTTCAATCGCCGAAAAACCTCGGCCTTTAGCGACCTGATTGGTCAGTCGGTGGCTTCAGAATTGTGTACGATCGTTGATGATGGAACTCTCCCATTCCGTCGTGGCTCCATGAATATTGATGATGAAGGCACGCCGACCTCACGAACCATGCTTATTGAAAATGGTATTCTACGCGGCTATATCACGGATCGGCTCAATGCGCGCTTGATGGGTATTCCTCTCACCGGTAATGGGCGCCGTGAAGATTTTCGAAGCGTCGTCCTGCCTCGCATGACTAATACATTCATGTTAGCCGGAGAGTCGGATCCGGAAGACATCATTCGTTCGGTCAAAAAGGGTCTTTATGCGGCATCATTCGGTGGTGGGCAAGTGGATATCACGAGCGGAAAATTTGTTTTTTCAGCCAGTGAGGCTTATCTCATCGAAGATGGCCAGATCACTAAACCGGTAAAGGGAGCGACATTAATTGGGAATGGTCCTGACGTGCTGAAAAAGGTCTCGATGGTTGGACATGATATGAAACTCGATGAAGGAATCGGCACATGTGGAAAAGA
>CBDUWS010000277.1:0-3267 GCA_965370985.1 uncultured bacterium | reverse complement strand
CGGGCGACTTCTTCGATTTCGAAATATTCGGCTTTGCTCACATCGGCTAACCCGGCATACAATCTTCCGAGGAGCTTGCGGATGTAGGTGTTCAGTTGGCGCACCGCATCGTTATAGCGTTTGCGTTCGACGGACAAACGATTTTCTGTGCCTTCCAATTGATCTTGTAGTTTGAGGAATGATTGATCGGATTTGAGCTGAGGATAGGTTTCGCGCAACAACAGCAAGCGAGAAAGGGCTCCTTCCATTCCACCGGCGGCTTTGGCTTTGGCATTAATTGAGTCAGCCTGGAAATATGCTTTTCGGGCCTCGGCGACACCGAGAAAAATTTTCTCTTCCTGTTTGGCGACGCCTTTGACGGTTTCGATCAAATTGGGAATGAGTTCGAACCGTCGCTGAAGTTGGTTTTCTACCTGAGCCCATTGGCTTTTGACGGCTTCATCATAGGTGATGACCTGGTTATAGCCGGAATACACGCATCCACCCGCTAATAAAAAAAGTCCAACAACCACCCCAAACCCGATCAAAAGAATTCGGCTTGCGCTCACAGTTTCTCCTCCTTCACTCGGCTATTCAATTATTAATACCCCTTTTTACGTGAAGCTACCAACTGGCTCCACCGCCCCCACCGCCAAAACCTCCTCCGCCTCCGAATGATCCTCCTCCGAATCCACCGCCAAAACCCCCTCCGAACCCACTCGAAGACCCGCCCCAATGTGATCGTCGTCCGCCTAGACTCCCTAACATGCCTCCTAAAAGCATGCCCCCCATGAGGCCCCCTCCGCCCCATCTTGAATAATAGCGTCGTCTTCGGGTCATAGAATTGAAAATGGCGAACAAAATGAAAAGCGGAAACAAGATCCCCGACAGCCAACCACCAGAACTGCGGGAGTTACCGGGGCGATACCGGATATTCGGAATGCCTGTCAGTTGAACCTGTGCGTCATCCGCGACTTTGTTGGCGGTGGCAATCGTGAGCTGGAGAAGACCTTGGGAATATTTCCCCTGCTTGAAAAATTGAGAAGCCACGCCTCGTGAGAGCGACCCTGTCCATGAGTCGGGCAGAACCCCTTCCAGGCCATATCCGGTCTGTATCCGCACGCGGCGTTCTTTCAAGGCAAGGACAACCAGCGCTCCATTATCTTTCCCTGTTTGTCCTAATTTCCATGCCTCCGCATGTCGCTGGGCAAAACTAAAAATATCCTCTCCTTCAGTAGTCTGAATGGTCAAGACCTTGACCTGAGCGGTAGTTTTTTGCTCAAGCTCCCGTAGCCAGCCTTCTAGTTGTCCTTTATCCGATGCCTGCATCACACCAGCGGTGTCCACGACGTAGGTTCCCGGATCTTTAATCAGGACTTCGGCATAGAGGAGACTATCAACAAATAGGCCGGTGAGAAGAACGATGGCAAGCAGGAATTTGAATGATGTATTACCACGCATCAACCAGTTTCCTTAACGTGTCAATCTCGTGGTACAGCGCTTGGAACTCTGCCCACCCATGTTGCCCCGTCTCCTGAATGGAATCCCGGAGTCCTGGTAATGAGGTATTCGTCGTGCTCTCTACCTCTTCAATGGTTTGTAAAGCCGATAGCCCTTCTTTCTTCTCATGCAGCCACAGTAGACCACGAAGGGTGCGCATAAGACGATCCGCGACATCGGTGTCAATGGTTTTGAATAATTTTTCATGGCCAGCCGCAGACAACAGCGCTTGGCGCATGCTTATGAGCAAGGTTTTAATTTCGCGTTCGCATTCCAAACGAACATGGGTGGGATCAAAAGAAAGGCCCTCGAAATGATCGGGGCCAAACACACAGAGATGCCGTTGCTGAATTTCTATGAACTCAAGGGGAAACACATCCACAGAGTCTTCAATATATTCCGGTGTCATGATCAACGGGGCTGCGATGCTGGCTTTCCCAAGCTTGGCACCATCTTTTGCCAATTGGCGAAGCATGTCCAGATCCACAGATTGAAGGACGAGGACACTACGGGCTGTGTGACGACCGGGATCAAAGCTGCCGGCAGCAAGAGATCCAAATAACACCAACGTGAGAGCATTGGTCCCACCTAATTCTCGAATGCGCTCCGCGTAGCGTTGGATGGGAGCTTGCATAGAATTGATGATGGGGCTGAGATTGAGGGATGGATCAGACATGGATCAGTTCCTTTCACCGAACAGTAGCATCATACAAAGTCAATGGGACATTATCAAAAGGGGTGCTCATGACAAGTGTAGGCCCAAGTCGGGAGAAGTCAATAGATGCCAAACGAAGAAATTTCCCAGGAAGGATTTCATGAATGTCAGGTTGAAAAGACGCGAGCGATTTGGGAGAGGGCTGATTTGATAAATGACGTTCAGCTGTCCCTTCTATCAATTCATCCCCCTTGAAAAACTTGAGTGTTTTAGATACCGCAAGGCTGGATGAAATTTTTGACCATACACCCAAGGCTGGATAAAATTCTTGGACATACGGGTAATTTTAAAGAGGTGTAAATGAGGTAATTTTGCCGGTGGAAGACTTGAAATTTGAATATGCCGCCATATCTATTTCATAGAATACCCAGCAGCTTGAATTGAACACAAAAAAGGAGAAATGCCCAATGGAACTCAAAAATTTACTCACCCCATGGAATTGGTTTAAGAAAGAGGAAGAGTCTCGATCGACCCCAAGTCAGGTTTTATCCAAAACCACGGACCATCCACTGAGTCGTATACATAGTGATATTGACAAACTCTTTGAAAATTTCTTTCAAGGGTTTCCTTTGTCTCCTTTCAGACAAGAGGGGGAAAGTGCCTGGGGAGGGTTAATTCTCCCGCAGGTCGATATCGGAGAAGGCAAAAAGGACTATACCATTAAAGTGGAGGTTCCAGGCGTAGACGAAAAAGATATCGAGTTAACCATTGCCGATGGAACGCTGTTGATTCGTGGGGAAAAACGATATGAGAAGGAAGATCATGATAAGCAATATCACCGGGTCGAACGGTCCTATGGGGCGTTTCAACGGATGCTTTCCCTTCCGACTGATGCGGATGAAAGTAAGGTCGAGGCAAAGTTTAAAAATGGTGTTTTGACCGTCACGATTGCCAAAAATCCTGATGCCAAGCCACCTGTTCGCAGAATTGCGATTACGTAATTGCGTATGTCCTACTGTCTGGCGAAGTAGGGCATTCCCTTACGCGAATCTTCTCCCCCTCTAAGAAAAGGGGGGAGGAAAAAGAAGGATAATGAGTGTTACCTTCCCAAGAGAGTTCCTGTTCTTCTCCAG
>CBDUWS010000276.1:0-3307 GCA_965370985.1 uncultured bacterium | reverse complement strand
GGTTTTTCGAAGAGGTGGGGATGGTCTTTGAGGAGTTGGTCTTTGAGTTCCTGATCCAGTTGAGCGAGATAGAGGGTTTTGGCTTTGGCCAGGAGATCGATGGAGACGTTGGTTACGCCAAGAAGGTTGGTTTCCTGGATAATCGCTCCGGTGAATGACGTGTCTTGAAGGGATGCGCCTTGGAGGTTGGCGTGAATCAATTTGGCTTCACGCAAGTCGGTGAGATGTAACTTGGTCTTGGAAAGATTGGCGCCGGTGAGGTTGCCCCAGGGAAGTGAGGCCCGTGTAAGGTTGGCTCCTTCCAGATTAGCCCCTTCTAGGTTACAAGCGATTAAGCCTGTCCCAGAGAGGTCTACTTTGACCATGGTGGCATAGGAAAGATTGGCTTTGATGAAATTGGCTTCGAGTATGTCGGCTTCCGTGAAGTTGGCTCTGGTCAGATTGGCTTCCGTGAGATTAGCTCGGTAGAGATAGGCATCGGAAAGGTCTACGCCTTCCAGGTTAGCGTGGCTTAAATCGAGGCTAGTAAAGTCGTATCCGGAGAGATCTGCTCCACTGAGGTCTGGTTGCGGCGATTGGGAATTACGACGGAATTTATTCCATTCCTCGACTCCACCGTCGATTAACAGCTGAACATGTTCAGGATTCGCCATGCGCTAAAAGACGGAGGACGTCAGGGAAGCATTAATCAGGTGGAGTGGCGGGAAAGACCTCGTTTAGCGTTTTTTGAGGTATTTAAGAAATTCGGAATCTGGGGTGAGGACCATAGTGGTATCTTTAGCAAACACTTTCTTATAGGCTTCCATTGTCCGGACGAATTCAAAAAACTTCGGGTCTTGTTTGTACGCGGTCGCATATATTTTATAGGCTTTGGCCTCACCTGCCCCTCTAAGTTCCTGGGAGGTTTTATAGGCTTCGGCTAAAATAATTTCTTTATCTTTCTCAGCTTCAGATCGTATTTTCTGGGCTTCTTCTTCGCCTTGCGCGCGGTATCCCTTGGCTTTGCGTTCCCGCTCGGCTTGCATCCGTTGGAATATGGCCTTTTCATTTTGTTCCGGCAGGTCGGCACGTTTGATTCGTACGTCTAAGACTTCTAACCCATACACCGACGCTTTCTCATTGGATCGATCAGAAACGAGTTTCATGATCAGCGCCCTGTTAGCGGAAACAATTTCTTCGAGTTCATGCCGGCCCAGTTCAACCCGAAGTTCGGAATACACAATGTCATCTAAGCGTTGGAGGGCGCCGCGTTGCGTCTGAAACGCTTGATACACTTTCAACGGATCCACAATCCGCCATTTGGCAAAATTGTCGATAACGAGGGTTTTTTTATCACTGGTAATAACATCACGAGCTGGAGCGTCATAATCCAAGATTCGTTTATCAAAAAAGGTGACTTGGTGGTAGAAGGGAATTTTAAATTTGAGCCCTGGCTCCGTGATGGTCCGTTGAGGTTTCCCTAAAGCCACGACAATAGCTGTTTCCGTTAAATCGACCACGAAAAATGGTGAGAGCCCCAACGTAATGAGTAGTCCCAAGACTAAAACGACCCCAAGTATGAGATTGCTTTTCATTGTGCGCCACCTCCACGAGATTTACTGAGACGATCTAAGGGAAGATAGGGCAACACGTTTTTCGCGGCGTTTGAATCAAGAATGATTTTCTCAGTATTGGAAAGGACTTCTTCCATGGTTTCGATATACACGCGTTTGCTAATCACGTCTTTCCCTTGCTTGTATTCTTTTAACGTTTGAAGGAAGTGACTGGCTTCCCCCTCTGATCGGTTAATTCTGGCTTGGGCGTAGGCTTTGGCTTGATTGACTTGTTGAGCCGCTTCCCCCTTGGCTCTGGGGATTAAATCGTTTCGGTAGCCGTGAGCTTGATTGATTAATTTTTCCCGGTCTTCTTTTGCGCTGGCAACATCTTTGAACGCGGCGGCGACGGCGTCTGGTGGATTGACGTCCTGGAGTTGGATCTGGGCGATCTGCACCCCGGCTTGGTATTGATCAAGGATTCCTTGAAGCAAGACCTGTGTGTTTTGTTGAATTTCGGCCTTCCCAACCGTTAAGGCTTCATCAATCTTGCTTTTGCCGATGATTTCTCGCATAGCGGCTTCAGCGGAGTTATGAATAGTGGTTTCCACGTCGGCGACTTGGTAGAGATAATTCTTCGCATCCTTAATTTTATATTGGACGATAAATTCGAGCGAGAGAATGTTCGTATCTCCCGTCAGCATCAGGGCTTCTCTCGGAACGAATTGGGTGCGTCCCCGGTTCGTGCGGAAGCCGACTTCCACTCGATGCAGCTTTTCAACTTTCGGCGTATCGACTGTTTCCGCAAAAGGAATCTTAAAGTGGGGGCCAGACTCAACGACTCGGACAATACCCCCGAAGCGTTTGACCAGGCCTTGTTCGTCGGGTGCGACAATAAAGACGGATTGCCAGAGGGCCAAGACTCCAATCACAATATAGATGATGGATTTAAAGCCCCGTCCTGGAACGAGTTTCTTGATTGAATCTTGAGCTTTGCGTAAAGCTTCATCAAGTGGATCTTTCCCGCTGCCGCCCCACGGATCTTTAGGTTCCCATGCCATAAGTAAGTCCTGTTAGTTGAAGTCGAGAAGGTATGATGTGCATGCTGTGGTGTGCAATTCTCCTTCAAGTTAACAGAAAATTTAAGATGGGGCAATCAAAAGGAACGAATTGTTCAGGGTTGGCCTATCTCTGGTTAATGGGAAGCAGGGTAAACCGCTGATGTCATTATCTCACTTGATCAAAAATAAACCTGGAGACGCTCATCAGCATTTGGTGTTTCATAAGCCGTATGGTGTCCTTTCAAAATTCACCGATTCGGAAGGTCGTCCTACCTTGGCTGACTATGTGGAAATCCCGCACGTCTATCCCGCCGGTCGATTGGATATGGATAGTGAAGGCTTATTACTGCTGACTTCGGATGGCAATCTTGCGACCCGCCTAACCTCGCCCTCGTACAAAGTTCCCAAAACCTATTTGGTGCAAATCGAGCGCATTCCCGACGAAGCGGTTCTTGTGCGCTTGCGCCATGGGGTTATGGTGAAAGGCAAGCGGACACGTCCGGCGACGGTGCACCTTCTTTCCCAAGAGCCTATGGTCCATGCCCGCCCGGTCCCGATCCGTTTTCGGAAGTCCGTGCCGACTGCATGGCTAAGGATGGAAATTTCCGAAGGCATGAATCGACAGATTCGTCGTATGACCGCTCAAGTTGGGCATCCAACCTTGCGAGTGATCCGTGTGGCCATCGGATCCATACAATTGGGGACGCTAGCCCC
>CBDUWS010000275.1:0-3318 GCA_965370985.1 uncultured bacterium | reverse complement strand
CAATTTCTTACTTGCAGGGGTCCCTCTGAAATTCATAGAATTCATTCGTATCAAAAACATTCCCCTTCCCATGGACGCTGCTTTACAAAACGTGACAAAAATCGCCCCCCTCAAAAAACAGAGATTCATCCTGATTGGAAGCCTGCTCCTGCTATTTACTCTGTTCTCCGCCTGTAACCATCACGCCAAGAAATATCCTCAAGGCCGCCATAACACAAAGACTCAACCACCCCTGGTTGAACAACAGTTATTGTCTACTATCAAAAATGCGGAGGGTTTGGGGAAGGGAAATCCGCTTCTCTTGAGTAGCTTATATAGTTTGGCCGACTTTTATCAGGATCGCAAAGAATATGATAAGGCCGCCGAACAATATCAACGAGCCCTCCATATCAAAGAAGAAATGAGTGGCCCTGACCATCCAGATATTGCCGCAATCCTCCAGCGATACGCCCGCTTACTCCAAGAAGCCAACCGCCCAACCGAAGCCGCAAACCTCATGGCCCGGGCTAATGCCATTTTAGCCCATTCTTCCCCTCCCCTTGTCAGCCAATAAACCCACAATAGCCGGATCACCTCATCATTTCGACCGGGTTCTTGCGGAAAAAGTTACCTACCGGGTTGAATATTGATGTGGAGGTTTATGCATTTTTGAAGAGATTTGTGCAAATTCATGCATCTTCTATCTGGCATAGAATTTGATTATTCAAAGTGCAAGTATTGCACGAATCTTGAACAAGGACCCTCTCATGAAAAAGCTCCAAAAAACACTCGTCAAACGAGGACGACCGCGAAAAGATGCAGTAAAGAAAACTGCAACAAAATCTGCACAAGTCGATAAACACCCTCGCTGTTCACGCTGCGGATCCCGTACCGTGACTTTAGAACAATTGGAACAAGAACTTCTTACCACTCTCAGCTTACATTGCATGATTTGTGGCCATTATTCTTTTTTAGGACGACCCGTGATTCGGTTACTCAAACGTCCCAACGTCACCATTCCAGAGTCCATCAGACGAAAAAGAGCCGGATAACACCTAACTCGATCAGCCTTCCTTTTCAAATCAGCCGACATTCCCTCTACCACGACTCTGTCCGGACAGTCATAGGACAAATATTCCGTTCGCTTAGCCCTTGCAGCAATTGACGACATGCAGAAACATTTCCGCACACTCGTAGATCGGCTTGCGAGAAATCGGGGACGAGTTCGAGCAATGGAGTCAGATCAACCTGTTCTTCTCCAGATGGCAGGACATTGGCCCGTACGATTCGGCCCCTGGGAGAAGCCCAATTACTCGGCCATGATCGTGTTAATACCGGTACATATCGAAAATACTGCGGGAACTGTTGTGTCATCTTCACAAGTTCTTGATGAAGCATCAATTGTTTTTCATGCCGCACGCTAGCAATTAGCGTCATATGCCCACGATGTCCCCCATCTCCCTGATCCCATTCCTGATGCGCCATGTAGCGAATATAAGAAAGAAACGGGGTAATGCCAGTTCCAAAAGCCACACATACCATCTGACGGCCTTCCCAATCTCCATCAGGTTCTAAACGAAGATTCGTTTCCTTACATACGGCAGTATTCTCATACACGGTTGCGACGCCTCGAATTTCATCGACTGTCAGGCGAACATCAACCGGTTCTCCGGTTTTATGCCAATGATCAGCCACCTCAGACTGCCACCAAACGGAGGTGTCAGCTTGTGGTCGATGCGTATGATTAATAAACGTCTCGAGCAAGCCTGGTTCATTGCAGGACGAATTCGACCTGGTGTACATTCTCCGCCGAAACTTATCCGTCCGCATGCCCCAGGGCTTTGCCAAAAAAGCCGTACCTGGTCGCATCGCATCGTGAAGGGGATAACGCCTTCCTCCAATTTCTACATAGTCGGGCAATGCCAATTGCACGCGTCGAATTTCCTCAGGATCAATAACTTGAAGTTGTGCAATCCGAGCCGAAGCAACATATTCCATATGAAATCCTTTTTCGTCTCATCAGGTTAACTTCACACCCAAGTTGCCATCCAACACCGAGTTGATTCTTTTATCCATTTTTTATATGATTTCTTCTAAGATCTTGCCCGAGGCAACGCGCATGCAGCCCCTTTCTTCAATACCATCTAGCTCCAATCAATCTTCTCCTTCCAAGGAGGCCCTCTCAGCTTCTGTGAAGGACAGGGATAAAGTCGAACTTTCGACGCCTCCGCAACAATCGGAAACCGTTTCCATTTCCCAGACCGGGCAGGAAATCAACCAATACACTGAGGCCATGGCCGAACTTCCGGATATCCGGGAAGAGCGAATCGCTCAGATTCAAGAAGCTCTGGAAAAAGGCACCTACTCCGTTTCCTCCCAAGATCTTGCTGATAAACTTATTCAAGAACTCTCCTCGTAGGGTCCATCACCTCATCATCTTCAGCGTCCTGAGAAAACCTTAAGGGTTTGTTTTGGCCAACATGTCAGGACTCATCGTCCTCGGATTTCTTGAAACGATGAGAACATCTCGGGAAAATCAGTCTTCACGCGTTCCCTGCATTCTAGAATTTTAATGGAGTTGCTGTATATCTTTGAATATTCCTGCTCGTTGCTATTTCTGAATCTTGTTTCTTTCTTTTTGTCCTTGTACCATGAAGCACCACAGCCGAAAAGGGAATGATGAGTATTACCTCTCGCTACCCCGCCATGGGCTCAAATGTTCTTTGGTTAACTATTTCATCCAACCCGGAAAAATTGTTAATCAAATCATCCCTTCTAGGATTAGGGCCAGATCATTCGCTTCTCTGCGCTATACCGAACGATCAACCGCTTGAATTATTAGCCAAGGGATTGCCCTGCAAGGGTCGCTCATATATTGACGGAGAGATTTATGAATTTGAAACGGTGATTCAAGAATTCCTCACATTTCCTCCAGCCATACGGTTGGAAGCTCCACTCAATATCGTGCATCAAACGCCACGCTCATTTCCGCGTTTGACAGTAGACCTTCCTGGAGCCGTTCGTCCCCTTAGCAGAAATGGACATATTCTTGCGGTTCTCCCTGTACAAATGAGCAATCTCTCACCAACCGGATGTCAATTCAGCATCGACCCTTTGGCCTGGCCAAAAGTTTCTGCCTTACATATCTACATAAGTTGTAGATTGCCGGGAGTCGATCACCAGTCAAAATTTCACGGATTAATCGAATGGGTGCATCCCACAAATGAACTCATGATGGGCATCCAGTTCATCTTTGAATCCGACCAAGATATTGCCAAACAAGATGTTTTTCGGTGGTATACCTCTCAACAAGCCAATCTCGTCAATACCAGGGCCTAA
>CBDUWS010000274.1:0-3318 GCA_965370985.1 uncultured bacterium | reverse complement strand
CTTGCGTTGTTAAGTAAATTCTTCATTATCAACAAGCTTCTCATGAGGAGGTAAGCGATGCACAAAGTGCTTCTATCCGTCCTTTTAAGTGCGGTGTTAATTGCAGCAGGTTCTTCAGGTGCCTTGGCATTACAATCAGGCGGTGTGGCTTATGGTGACCTCGAAACCGGTCGTGTCTCTGGTATCCCATTTAACAAATTAGATGTCGATCTTGAGTTCACCGCTATTGAAATTGGAGGGAAAAAAGTCTGGTATCCCCCGACAGCAATTTTGAATCTTGTAACAGGCGGAACTGGTGGCCGTGCGTTCAGCCCCGTGCTTATTAAGCTCACTAACAATTTAAAGGGGGAACATGGCTTTGATTTGTCGGCGGATTCACCCTACGCCGCGCCAACGTCTATGCACATTCAAGTCACTCTGAAACCAGGGGAAACCAAATATGTTGGTATTCCCATCAGTGACCTTACCTATGTCACGGCAAATAGTATTTTGAAATATGGATGTCACTTGCACGCCGCACATTTAGGCGGTACGCTTATGATCCTGACAAAATAGGTTAGGAAACATTTGGTAATTGATTGATCCCCAACGTAATTGGGGTGATATAAAAAAGCCCTGTTCCTTGAAAGGAACGGGGCTTTTTTTTAATATTATTCTGGCTGCTTGACTTGAGTGGTGTGATGAATGAATTCGAGTACTTCTTAGATTTCTTTTTCGTCACTATGACAATCCACTATCGCTCCTAAGGATATTTGTTGGGCTCCAATCAGTTTTCCATTGACCAGGAGCAGTAAGAAGCGGTTTTTCTGGGGATCCTCTTCTGAATTGACTTGAAGTTCGGTGTTGATGTCCACAATGATTTCATTGGAAAGATCTGACGTTGTATCATTGATCACCCAAAAGTAATGACTCCCTTTGGGATACACCTGTGAGACAAATTGATCGATAGCTAAAGGTATATCAGGGTACGCTGATTCACTGACTGTAGGAGTAAAAACGAGCGACAAGAAAAAAGCGGTGAGTGGGAGGTAGCGCATGTGGAGCCTCCATGGTAAGAAATAAGTGAGAGAAGGTTGCCTTAAATCCTTTTCCCCCGTTCATGTCTATTTCGGCTAAAACGTAACAATTCTAAATGATATCTTACCTTGAATTGGCTTTCAGGTAAATTGTGCGGTATGGGTCTGGGTTGATAAATGTTTTATTTCAGCGGTCGTCTTACCTTCCATCCGGCTATAGAAAGAGAACGGTAAAATATTGCTATGCTGTCGTTTTTAAAATTGCAGGAGGGAACCAACAAAAAACGGATTTTTTTCCTTATCCTCATGGCGTTACTACTTATTTCCGGATCCTTATTGTTTAATTCCCCGGGCCAAACGCAAGTTATCAATGTGAAGTTTCCCAATGGAGCTGTCCTCCAATCTGAGGTGGCGGATACTCCGGAAAAACTCAGGTTTGGATTGGCGTTTAGACCGAACCTGCCTGAAGGGGAAGCGATGCTCCATATTTTTGGGGAAACTGGCCTTCATCGAGTATGGACAAAGGGATTTCAATTTCCTGTTGATATCATATGGGTGGATGAAAGTAAAATTGTGGTGCATCTTGAAAAAAATGTTCTTCCCTGTTCGGATAGTCCCTGTATAGGGAATGGTCCACCGCAGAACGACGCCCGATATATCCTTGTGACGAATGAGGGTTTTATTGCCCGAGAGAAAGTGACGGTAGGCAATCAATTGAAATTTATCTTATTTATCCCGTAAGACATGTTGTAAGCCCCTGACCTATGGACGCGAATCTATGTGAACCGTCGAGCCCTAAAGAGGGATATGTGTTTGTCGCGAATCTTGAGGATCTTCCTCAAGGGAAAGGCCGTGTCTTTAAAATAGAAGGCAAGAGTCTGGCGATGTTTCGTATCGATGATCGATGTTTTGCAATTAATAATATCTGCCCTCATCAGGGGGCTTCATTGGGTAAGGGGCGACTCAAAGGTTTTGTTGTTTCTTGTCCGTGGCATCATCAGCAATTTGACATTCGGACAGGATTCGGGCCAGATGGGGGAGGCTACTGTGTCGTCAATTACGATGTGCAGGTGGAAAAAGGGCAGGTGTTTGTCTGTCTCCAAAAACGTGACTGGCTGACAGGCGAATGAACATTCTTCCACCAATACTAAAAATTGTTTAGAATATAAGGAAATGGTATGGATACCAACCAAATTGAAATAAAGCCTATTCAAACGGCAAAATCCGAAACCTTTCATGTCCATTTATGGGAAGACCGGACGCGTGGAGAACAATGGGTCCCCAGCTATGATCCCAAGGTTCTCTCTTTAGTTGAGGATGACTTCCTCCGCACAGTTAGTAATAACGCCGTAGATTCTGGTCGCCGTTCCTTTGAGTTTCAGGCCTTGGAGACTGGAACGCATTGTCTAGAGTTTAGTAAGCGAATGGCTTGGAAGTTCACGGCTGAAGATCGACGTGTGTTCGAGGTGACCGTACTTGATCGTCTTGCAGAGTGATGTCGCATGCCAGATATTGGATATCTCAACGGTCGATTTTCTCGCTTAGATGAGATTTCTATATCCCCTGATGATCGGGGCTTCCTTTTTGGTGATGGCATTTATGAAGTAATCCGTGCCTACCACGGCGTCCCTGCCTTTTGGAAAGAACATTGTACCCGCCTCGTTCGTAGTGCCAAAGAAATTCAGCTTCCCTTTAGCATCAAGCCACAGGATTTTCATAGTCTTCTGCTTACCGGTCTTCAACAGAGTGGGTATGCCGAAGGCAAAATATATATTCAATTAACCAGAGGGGTGGCCCCCCGTGACCATGGATTTCCTGTAGAGACGGAACCTACAGTTTTTCTCTCATTTCGAGAGATGCACGCTCTTCCGATTGAGTTAACCAGCCAGGGCGTGAAGGGCATCACGGTTCCTGATATTCGCTGGAATAGATGTGATATCAAGAGCCTGAATCTCCTTCCCAACGTGTTGGCGAAGCAGCAGGCTCAAGAAGCCAAGGTGTTCGAAGCCATTTTTGTGAGAGATGGGTTTGTGATCGAAGGCGCGACCAGTAATATTTTTATCGTGAAAGATGGGCAGCTTCGAACCCCCGAACGGAATCATTTTGTCCTGTCTGGAGTGACGCAACAACAAGTCATCAATTTAGCTCAAGAGCATGGGCAGGAAGTCCAATTTGACCGAATAACCCTTAATGGTCTTTATGAGGCCGATGAGGTCTTTATTGTTGGGACAACTATTGAAGTTCTTCCGGTTGTAAATGTTGACGGAAAAAAGATTCACAACGGCATTCCCGGTCCGATCAC
>CBDUWS010000273.1:0-3319 GCA_965370985.1 uncultured bacterium | reverse complement strand
TGAAACGTCGGCAGCAGGGCATTTTGACGGGCATGCCGTTCATGGCCAATATTGCGCCGCGCACGTTTGTCGATGATCTTGACCGAAAGCTCTATCTCGCGAAGCCGCCCAAACGGATTGTGTCTCTGGCTCCCAGCATTACGGAAATCTTATTTGCCATTGGGTTAGACGAAGAAATTGTTGGCGTGACAGACTTTTGTAATTATCCGCCGGCTGCGCTTGCCAAACCCAAAGTCGCCTATTCCCAACCGAATCTGGAAGCCCTGATAGCGTTAGAACCTGAGCTTGTTTTAGCTCCTCCCTCGTTTCTTCGTGCCGATTTGCTGGCCAAATTAGAACAGCTTAAAATTCCGACCTTTGTGCTCGAATCCAAAACGGTTGAAGGCATTTTCGGTCATATTCAGTTGTTAGGAAGAATGGTTGGCCGGGCACAAGAGGCCAATGCGTATACGGCGGCTATGCGCAAGCAGGTTGCCAATCTTACAAAAAAAGTTGAAGGGCGGCCTCGCCCGACCTTGCTGTATGTCTTAAATTCAGAACCCTTGATTACGGTGGGTCCCGGAAGTTTCATTCATCACTTGATTGAATTGGCTGGTGGCCGGAATGCGGCTGAGCGGGCGAATGCTCCCTACCCACGGCTGACGATGGAAGAGGTGTTGACGCAAAATCCAGACATCTTGCTCTTTCCGATAGGAGAGTATGAAGGGATCCCGCAAGCCGAACAAGATCGATGGAAGCGCTGGAATACCTTACGAGCGGTTCAAGAGGGTAAATTATTTCAAGTCCAAAGTGATTTACTAAATCGTCCTGGTCCTCGTGTCATTGACGGGTTGCGACATTTGGTCAAATTGATGCATCCGGATGTCTCCCTAGACGAGATCGTCGATGAACCCGTGCCATAAACACGTTCATTTATATACTGCCTCATTAATCCAAACCATATTCTTCAGGGGAATCGCTTTTGAAGCCAACTCTTGACGCATCATCGCTTAACCCGCCTCCAGTGGCGCTCTCGTTGGAGCGTTCGGAATCACCTGATGCGGCATTCAATGCGGCGATGGCTTCAGGGCGAACACTTACACGGAGTCGTTGGTGGCTTTGGGTGATTGCAGCCTGTGTTGTGACAGTGGTGGTCTTTGTGGGGTGTTTGGGACTTGGCACGCAATCAATTCCCTATTCGAGAATCATGGCAGTGGTCATGGGTTCCGTGGTTGGGCCATCCACGGAACAGGGCTTCAGTGATCCCACCTCTGTGATCCTTCTACAAGTCAGGATGCCTCGCGTATTGTTGGCGTTTTTTGTGGGTGGCAGTTTGGCAATGGTCGGCGTGGCGCTACAGGCCTTGTTACGCAATCCCTTAGCTGATCCGTTCGTCATTGGTATTTCCAGTGGAGCCGCTCTTGGTGCGGCGATTGCTTTACTCTTTGGCCTTGGGATATCGGTCGGGAGTATTTCGGCTCTGCCTGTTTGTGCCTTTGCCGGCGCGCTGATGTCGCTCATGATCATGTACCGTATTTCTGCGGCGCAATATGGCTTTTCTGTGTATACCCTCTTGCTCGCGGGGGTTGTGCTGAATGCCATTTTTTCGGCTTTCATCATGTTCCTAACCAGTATTGCTGATCCGAATCGGGCTTTTGCGATGTATGCCTGGCTGATGGGCACGTTGACCGGGCCCGATTGGTCAACATTAGGAATATTGGTGTTGTATCTGGGAGCGGGTCTGGTCATGTTGGGAATGCATGCGCAGTCGCTGAATCTACTGACTCTTGGGGAGGAAACGGCTCGTTCGTTGGGTGTCGAGGTGGAGCGGGTGAAAAAAAGTGTGTTTCTCGCTGCGGCACTCCTCACGGGAGCAGTGGTCAGTTTTAGCGGCATCATCGGATTTGTCGGACTCATCATTCCGCATGCCGTGCGATTAGTTGTTTCGGCCGATCATCGTCTTTTGTTGCCCGTAGCCGGTTTGGTAGGCGGGATGTTTTTGATGATGGCCGATACGGTGGCCCGTACCGCATTGAGCCCCAGTGAATTTCCAGTTGGCGTGATCACCGCATTGGTTGGTGGCCCCGTATTTTTATGGTTATTGACTACTCGCCAAACACAGTTGGGTATGAAGTAACCCATATGATGAACGACCAATTCCCCTCCAACGTAGCATATTCGCTGGAAGATGTGACCTTTTCCTATTCAAGAGGAAAACGCGCTGAATCGGAGGCTGTTTTGAAAGGGCTGTCCTGCCTGATTCTTTCTGGACGAGTGCTGGGAATCCTTGGTCCGAATGGGTCAGGAAAAAGTACCTTATTGAAATTATTAGCCCGAGTGTATCAATCCCAAAAAGGCACGATTGAAATATTGGGCGAATCGTTATCGGGCCTTTCCCAGTTGAACGTGGCCAAGCGCGTGGCGCTCGTGCCGCAAGAAACGCTTCAGGTGTTTCCCTTTACCATCGCCGAGATGGTGCTGATGGGCCGGTCTCCTCATCATCAGGGTTGGGGAGGATGGCATTGGGAAGATTCCCAGGATTGGGCGGTGGCACAGAACGCCATGGAAGAGCTTGATGTCGCACATCTCGGAAATCGCCTGGTGACCGAAGTATCTGGTGGAGAACGGCAACGAGCGGTCATTGCCCGGGCGTTGGTGCAGGAACCGCAGATCCTCTTGCTGGATGAACCCACGGCATTTTTGGATCTCCATCATCAATTGGATATTGCTCGTATCATTAAGCGTTTGAATCGGGAGCGAGGGCTGACCGTCATACTGGTCTCGCACGATCTGAATTTGGCGAGCCAATACTGCGATCAAGTCTTGCTGTTGAATCATGGACGTCTCGCAGCCATGGGGTCGCCTCAAACCGTGATTAAGCCGGAAGTCCTAGAACGGGTGTATGGATGTTCTGTGCTCGTTGATCGACATCCGCAATCCGGTCTGCCGCGTGTGTCATTGCCAGTGTGATTTCGATGACGAAAAGTGAAAAGTTAGAAGTGAAAAGTGAGAAGGAAAAACGTGAACGGAAGTGTGTTGGTCGTTTGTAGGTTGGAGTGAGCGGAGCGAATTCCAACAGTTTATCAATTTTCTTACAAAAGGAGGAGGGTTACTTGACGGAAATTGAACGGTTGTGACGGGGAAGCTGGTGTAAGGGTTTGCGAACCCTGAGTCCAGCACGGTGCCGCCACTGTAAGCGGGGAGTGATTCTGCAACTGGCCATTGTGGGCTGTGAGCTCATGAGAAGGCGCAGAAGAACGATAATCCGCAAGTCAGGAGACCCAACGGCTGTTTCTTCCATAAAACCCCTTCGAGCTAAAGGGAGGTGGATGATGTCCAC
>CBDUWS010000272.1:0-3330 GCA_965370985.1 uncultured bacterium | reverse complement strand
CCATGCAGCGACAGCCGGGCCAACCGCAATATTGAACCCGCCTTCCGTCAATGTCGCCATGCGCAGTGAGGCTTTCAAAACCTCCATATTTTCTGTGCCAACTTGAACCGGATGTGTCCCCGCGGCGGCATTCACGCTTGAAAGCTCGCTCGTTGGAATCCACGTGCTCATTAAGTGTTCAATGCGGCGAATTTCGGCCAAGCCCGCTGCCACCGCGTTCTTCGCCGTTTCTTCATCCGTGGCCACCCCAGTCACAAAGACCAGCGTCCCCATTAAATATTGGCTGCGCTTGATGAGAACCTCTTTGGAATGACTGTCTTCCACACTCGTAGCCGATAAGCCAAAGATAAGCATCAAAATAAGACCGAATTTATATGACAATGACCGTCTATCCGCCGACTGATTCAATGTTCTTCTCCTATGAGCAAAATGGGTGGTGAATTGAGAAAACATATTCCTCTATTGATAAAAAACTATCGTTCCATGATACCCCCATTTTACTTGTCACCCATCATAGATGCGAGTTTTCTCTGTCCATTGAAGAGGTTAAACATGGTTAACAACATAACAAAACCATTCATTTTATTTGGATTTCCCCCTTTCTAGCTAGAACCCCTTAGGCCCTTTATTTTCAGACAAATACCTCTTTGGGGATTGACAAACTCCAGGCCATTTCATTAATAATAATGGTTATCAATTTCAAATAAGTTAAAATTCATAATCATTCTCAATAAATAACACGATAGTTTTGATTTTTCATGGTTAAAAGTCAGATGCAAACGGTGGTCAAAGAGGGAAATTCTGGCCCGTCTGAGGCTCGATGTGAATGCGGGCAGTTAGTGGCAAAACTAGGAGTTGGGGGTATTGAATTGAAATGCAAGCGCTGCAAGCGTCTTGTTTCTATACCTTTTTCTTCTCTGTCGAACTCCGAGGTCACTTTTCAGCTCTGCGATAACACACCACTTTCTAAAACCCCGGCTTAAGTTCAATGGATGCAATAACCTTAGAGGACCGTTTGAGTCCCAAACGCTCAATAACCTCAGAGGACCATTTGAGTCCCCAGCCATTTAATTGGAGGACTTCAAATGAAATTACAGGTAATGTTTGGGGCTTTCGTAGCCTTCAGTTTGCTTGTAGGAGAATTTGGATTGAGTAATCTGGCCAGTGCAAGAGATGAGAGTCTTTCCGATACACCCGTGGCCGTCAACACGATCACGGAGGAAGACATCAATCGGATCGTGGACAAGAGGATTCAAGACATTTTAAATCGAGGACCCAGAGTTGACGAAGTCCCCACCGATTTCTCCAAGGAACCCGGTGTGGGGCAAACGGAGAAATCCCAAAAAAACCTTAACCTGGGTCGTCAAGATTGGGTAACTGGTGGAAGTGTACTCGAAGGTGGTCGAACCATCTACGCCAAACCATTTGTCCGAAATCCCAAAACAATTATCGGTGGGTATATAGACTTTACGATTTCAGATTGTAACAACGCTGATGCGCGGGACTGCCGGGAGGGCCTTGAGTTTGACCAAGAACGCTTTGTGCCATTTTTTTACTCGCAAGTCACCGACCGCCTTAGCGTCGCCGCGGAAATGGAAATTGAGCATGGCGGACCTCAAGGGAACCAAAATGATGGCGATGTGAAAATGGAATTCGCCACCATGGATTACCGCTTCGACGATTGGTTGAACCTCCGGAGTGGGATTGTGTTGATACCTCTTGGACGATTCAACCTTACTCATGACTCACCGTTGAACGATCTCCCGCTCAGACCTCTGGTCAGCCGCTTGATCATTCCCTCTACCTTTGCAGAATCAGGCGTGGGGCTGTTCGGCTCGTTTTATCCCACTGCCCTGTCCAAGGTGGACTATGAATTCTATTTCACACAAGGATATAACGGGAAATCATCGATTAGCGGGACTTCCATTACAGAAAGCAGCGGCATGCGAGGCTCTCGAGGGAGCTTTTCGAAGGACAATAACGAAAACAAAGCTATTGTCAGTCGTGTTTCGGTAAGCCCATTTCTCGGAGTCGAGGTGGCCGGGGCTATCCATTATGGCAAATGGGATGATGAAGGTAAAAAACATTTAACCACACTTGCCGTTGACGGACTCTTACAACGGGGGCCATTTGAACTTCTCGGAGAAGCGGCGTGGAACCGAATTCAAGGAGGAAAATCCAATCCCGACCCAGGATCCGGGGTTCCTCCCAAAAGAATGATGGGATATTTCGTGCAAACCAATTTCCATTTTATGCCGGATATCCTCAGGCAAAAGGCTCCCACTTTTTTTGGCGAATCCTCCACGTTCACCGCCGTGGCGCGCTGGGGAGAGGCTGACACCAATACGCAAAGCGGGAGCAATGTTAATGACATCCAGCGGTTCAGCTTAGGCCTTAATTTCAGGCCGGTTGAAGATGCAGTCCTTAAATTTGCATGGACTTGGAATGATTATAAGGATACTCCAGAATCCAGGAACGGCTGGCAACTGTCATGGGCCACCTATTTCTAAAAAAAAGAAGAAGTCTCAAAACCCATGACTTTCATGACACGGTATCTTGTCGGGATTTTCGTTCTCATGTTGCTTAACTCTGGGTGCACTGGATTATATAGCCCAGCCAGCATCGCAACGACATGTTCCCCGGAACAAACGTGGGATGTCGCTCTGGCAAGCGTCAATGAATTTGAACTTCGACGAGTTAATAAAGACAAGCGGATCATCGAAACCGAGTGGGTTGCAGACACTCCCGTCAACAAGGGAAGGAGTGGGATCTTTCAACGAGACCTGAACAAAGAACGCGCTCGTTTCATTCTCACCATAAAACCCGATGAGAAAGGGAGTCTAGTCACCGTCCAGCAAGTTCGAGAATTCTGGTCGCCCCAAGGGGTACAAATGCGCTCTTGGCGGCAAATTCCTCCCAACGAAGAGCAAGAACATCAATTAGCCACTCGTCTGACCAACCACTTATTGAGGGAAGCATGTTAATTTCATTTCATTCATCAACGCTCTTAAAGATTTTGTTGTTAGGAATCAGCTTCTTTCTCTGGCTAGGACCAACAGCCTCATCACATGCCGCAGAACCACAGCTCGAACGAATTTGGGACCAGGACCTAAAACGATGGCTAACACCCGATGAACTCGGGCATATGGAAATCTATTTCACAGAAGATGAAGCCGCTAAGGTCATGTTCCCTGATTCGGAGAGCATTCGTCAGGAGATACTCACCCTGACGTCCGAACAAAAAGAGTTCATTGAACAACGCATTGGATGGAAATTCCCTGAAACTTCGTTCCCGGTGTATTTGGGCGAGACACAAGGAAAAATTGATGG
>CBDUWS010000271.1:0-3343 GCA_965370985.1 uncultured bacterium | reverse complement strand
AAATCGTCTGTCATGTGTTGCTCATTGGTGGTCCCGGTTAGGGGGAGCATGCCAATTTGCAGGGCAAAGCGAAAGATGACTTGAAACGGATTGGCCCCTACCCGTTTGGCAATGTCCCATACTTGAGGATCACGTAAGACATCTTGATTGGCCGTGAGTAGCGAGAAACCCTGGTAGATAATTCCCTGCGCCTTGCATATTTCCCTCACATCTTTGTCCCATCCCATGACGGCATAACACCGGTTCTGGACAACCATGGGTTTTACAGAGGCCTTTTCACATAGTTCCTGTAATTGATCGGCTTGAACATTGCTGATACCGATCATCTTGGTTGTGCCAGCTCGATAATATTCTTCCATGGCGGCCCACACATCCCAATCAGCTTGATTTAATCCCCAACGAGAATGGGGGCCATGCAACACATATGAATCCAGGTAATCTGTATGAAGGTGTTTCAGAGAGCTTTCAAACGACTGCTGAACTTGTGTGGGGAGATCGGCAGATTGATCGTACGGTGTTCGATGATCCTGCCCTGAGACCGAAGTAAATTTTGTCTGGAGAAACAGAGACTCCCGTTTCACACCCTTCTTGGCCAGGGCTAACAGAGCCTCTCCGACAAGTGCCTCCTGATAATGAATGAGTTGGTTAGCCGTATCGATGGCGGTAAAACCAGAACCGACCGCGAGTTCAACAAGCCGCGCGGTCTGGTCTTTTTTCCAGGCCGTGCCATACATGAATGCAGGCATAGCAATATCGTTATAGGTGACGATCCTATCCATGGACTCTCCAATTTCCTGTTATGAATTCGGGCCTCGTGGCCGGGTCATTCCTTCACATCCACCCCACCAGGCACAGAGGATTTCATAGAGCTGGACAATACCCCAGAGGGTCGCCGGGATGACAATCACAAAAATCGTGACTGTGGCAAAGAGACGCCACAAAGGGTGTTTCGTTTTGGAAGAAGATTCAACCAACATAAGGCGAAGATTTACAACAAGCCACGCTTCTGAAGGTAATCCTTATCAATGATAGGAGCCGCAGAAGCTGGGAGCGTGCCACTACCTTGAAGCAGGCGTTCGACATATTTGCCTATAAGGTCAGATTCAAGATTGACAGAATCCCCAATTTGTTTGAGGCCTATGGTTGTCACGTTGGCCGTATGCGGAATAATGGCCACCGAAAATAAATTGTCTGTGACAGAATTAATGGTCAGACTAATCCCATCTATTGTAATCGATCCTTTGGGCACACAATAGCGCATGATGTCTTCTGACGCTTCCACAGTGAGGTAGATGGCATTACCATCCTGCTCACGAGCCCGCAACATTCCAATGCCATCCACATGGCCCGTCACAAGATGTCCGCTCATTCGGGCATTCAGCTTCATGGCCCGCTCTAAATTGAGCGGTGTCCCAATGGCAATCGTTCCAAAATTCGTACAATTGAGTGTTTCTTTCGAGACATCAACCAGAAAACTCTGGTCTTCGATTGTGGTCACCGTCAAACAGGCACCTGAGACACTCACACTATCCCCGACTTGCAGGTCATCCAAAATGGCTGAAGCCAGGATGGAAAACTTAGCCCCAGTCAAGCCCTTCTCAATCGCTTGAACCGCACCCATTTCTTCAACAATTCCACTAAACATGCGGTTCCTTAGGGTTGTTCATCTGTCTCTTCATCTTTTTTTAATAAGATGGTTTTCACCACAAACCCAAACACCACAAGTAAGACCAGGACACCTAAGGCGGCCAAGATTCCGATAACGATATCGCCCGTTCCTATCGCTTCATCCATTGCGCATCACACCTCCATTAACCAAGCATTATAACATGGCAGATTTCTTTATCCCTATCATCATGATTCCAAAATATGTGGCCGTTATGAACAAGATGATCCCAATACAGAAAAATCCTGCGGCATAGCCAAGTAGATTAATTAAGAGACCAGCCAGGAGTGGCCCACCGGCATGGCCCATATCCATTATTGTGCCACGCAGACCCATACCGGCCCCAAGCCCTTTGCCATGGGATAAATCTGCTACCAGTGCGGTCGTGGAAGAAGTCACCACCGCTTCCCCAAAACCAAACGCTCCCGCAACTAGCAGTAAGAGGGGATACCCTACAATATGAGGGATCAGCATTATCATCAAGGCACACAAGCAAAGACCACCAAAAATTAGTGGTTGGCGCGAACCCTGATCTGATATCCGCCCCATGAACGGCTTTGAGACAAATGAGGTAAACGCTTGGATACCAAATAGGACACCAATCTCGGCAGCATTCAAACCAATGAATAAACCATACAACGGGAGAAACGCCATCAACGTCCCGTTTCCAACCATCTTGGCTGCTTCCACGAGACTCGTCAACAGAATGGGCGGACTCTGACAGACACGACGAAGCCCTTCACGCATTTCCGGCCATACGGTGGCCAACGAATGTTTTTGAACACGAGAAGCCGATGGTGGTTGGGGAATCAACCAAAAGAAGAGAATCGCCAACACCCCAAAGACACCAGCCAACAAGAAGGCTGGTGAAAACCCATATTGATATACAATAATTCCGCCAATCATGGGGCCTAAGAACCCACCCCCCTGGGTCGCTGAGGTATACCAGCCAAAAGCCTCACCTCGTTGTTGTGCAAACCATTCGGCGACCATGGCTAAGGCCAGCGGTGTAAACATGGCCGTCGCTAATCCATGAATCAACCGGAGAATCCCTAACGTGGACAAATCGGAAATGAAGGGATAGAAAAATGGTGGGATCGCAAAGGCCAAGACCCCGCCGATCATTAATCGTTGTCGATTCAGCACATCCGATAACAATCCCATCGGCAATTTCAAAAAAATCCCTGTTACCGTGGAAAGGGCCACAACCATTCCAACCATGAATGGATTGGCGCCAAGGGAATCCGCGAGCAGAGCTAGCGCCGGGCGCCGCACCATGTCATAGCTGATAAAACAACACAGGCCGACTAGACAAAGGAAGACAAATGAGCGAGTCGGTTTCATGAAAACGGGCTAGGCTGCCTGAAAAATAGATTCCTAATGGAAGTTCAATCAGAACGTGCGGCCTATTCATAGACCAGCAATCTTGGAGTGATGATTCCTGCTCATGACGCTACCAAGGGTTCAAATAGCTGTCAACGAAGGTTGGCTACACTAGCACGCTATGCCTTGATTGCTATTTTGGTAGCAAAACGTCTTTCTCGCAATTCTTTATCTAAAAGGCTACCGTTAGGATCGGACCATTGTTATGGTGTTTGATAAGGAACCCCGATTCACATGATTCGCCAATTATCAGAAGAATTCACTCTCTTCATCCATGTTGCCAAATGGCTCCTC
>CBDUWS010000270.1:0-3351 GCA_965370985.1 uncultured bacterium | reverse complement strand
CGATGCATCTGGGTATTCAAACGGGCATCATCGAATCGCAGCGGGATTTTGTGTCGAGGAGTATGGGCGCGCATGTGCTCAGCGTCATGGATGTGCTGGCGTCACATCCCTATCCGCCTGAAGGAGAACCGTGGCAGTTGGATGCCTTTATTCTTCGCACATTAGAAGCCGTCAATCAGACCTATCGTTCTCCCTATCAGCGGCGAATTGAATTTCCCATTATGGAAAGTACGCCCGCCAAAGAACGGGCGGAATTAGAAGCGCTGTTGCAGGCACTACCCGGTCATGGCGTGCCCGATACCATTGCCTATCTCACCGAAGCTGAAATTCGAGAAGCCATGCCAGCCTTGGAAAAATTAGGATACGATGCCGAAGGGATTAAGGCCATGCTGCAATTCCCACCTCAGCCCGTGGATTACATGCATTTTTCGTTTAGCGGTCAATAAGAGCATGATTATATTCAAGGAATTTTTCCCCTGTAGCCCCTAGATTTCACAGGGATGGCTAAACAAAAAACCCCCATGCTCTTTGGCTGACCACTTAATGCTTTAAGCAAAATTGCGTTGAAGGCCTGACTGAATTATTCAATGAGCCCAGCCTGATGTTTTTTACCGGTTTTTAAGGTAGATTTTTAGGAATGGGTGATGTATACTGCGCCGACTTTTTCTAGAGATGTGTGTTTTCACTAAAAAAGCGAGGTTGTAGGTGTTTGGATCGTTTGGGTGGATGGAGCTGATGCTCATCCTCATCATCGTTTTGATTATCTTTGGTGCGGGAAAAATTCCTCAATTAGGCGAAGGGCTCGGCAAGGCCATTAAAGGCTTTAAAAAATCCGTGGCCGAAGCCGATGCGCTGGATGTCACGCCCAATGAGGAATCGGAAGGTGTTCAGACGCCGCCGCCACCACCTCAACAAGTCGTGAATCAACCTCAAGCGACACAGGCTCCAGCACCCGAAGAAGCAGTTCAGCAGCCTGTGGAATCCACCCAACCAAAGCAGGGATAAGGTTGTACCTAAGGCTGGCACGGTGAACCTGGCTTGGCTCAGTGAACAAAGACAAACAACCCATTCGGAACAATTCCTCACATTTGGTATGGTGGGCGACACCATAAGGATACAAAACCATGTTTGGCTTAGGAGCGATGGAAATCTTGATCATCTTGGTCATTGCCTTCATGCTCTTTGGCCCCAAGGAATTGCCGGAAATAGGAAAACAAATTGGCAAGGCCGTCAAAGGCTTTAAGGAAACCACGGAAGATCTTCGGCAATCCGTCGAACCAGAAATCAATATGATCACGCAAGAGTTGAAATCGGTGGAACAGGATTTTGAATCGTCAATTAAAGAAGCTGAAGAGCAAATCAAAGGGGCGACAGACGAAGTCACCGAATCAGGTGGTTCAAAGCCGGTCTAAATGGGGAGGATAGGCCTGAGGGGAAATGCTAATCGCAGTCTACAGTGGTGGATGCGGTATTATTTTTCACTCTATTCATAACCAAGCGGGAATTTTCTCAGAACGGTTTTTTAACCGTTTTGGTGTAGGCACAACAGAGCAAACGAACTGTCTTTTTGTGTTGGGTTTTTACAACTATCGTAGCTTTCACGCGATAACTCTGGGTGACCGTGTTTACGGGTTAAACGCATAAAAAGCATTATCTTTTAATAACTTAGATGAATTTTGCGTAACTGGCACTATTCTCGCAGATAAATCGAAGTTGGTTTAGTTTCTTATTTGAAAATGAAGGTGTAGTGGGTTCAATAAATCAGTAAAGAAGAAAGAAAAAAGGTAACTAAGGTGGGCAGAGGAAAACAAATGATTCGTACCGAAGCAAAAGGGTTTTGGGCCAGGTGCAATGTTTGTCCCTGTTCAAATGGGATTTTAACTAACAGGAGGAGAAAATGAGACAAAAACTCATTCCTTGTTTTGTAGCAGCCGCGCTGGTGTTTACCGGCGCAGTTGGGGCGAGCCTCTTAACGGCTGATCTGACGTTTGCGGGAAAAGCCACTCCGGCGACTGACAAGAACACCAATGTGCCGGCAGTCCCCCGGGCAATTCCCAATTTAATTCCGTATCACAAATTCGATCCCCCTAAAGCCAAAGACTTTGACTTGAAGAACCTCACAATTTCCGGTGACATGCGTGTGCGCCCGGAATTCCGCTCCAAGGGTGGTTTTAATGTGAGTAAGAGTGCCGGTGCGAATAATAAATTTACCAGACAGGGTAATGGCTCGACGTTCTTCACGCAACAACTCATCCGGCTGGGATTTAACTATGATATCTCTCCGGATGTCGTATTCTTCGTTCAACCTCAGGTCTCTCATAACTGGGGGACTGTTGATTCAAGTGACGGTGATGGCATTAATCCTAATTCAACCGGATCGGACTTGTTCCTCCGCCAGGGTTATATGTTGATCAGAAATTTAGTAGTCCCCAATCTGAGCATGAAAGCCGGCCGTCAATTAATGGTCTGGGGGAATCACCGAATATTTGGACACTTTGACTGGAATAATGTCGGGTTTGCCTTCGATGGGGTGACCTTTCGCTATAACCATGCAAAAGTGCCGGTTGAAGCTGGCTGGTTACGAGTGGCCGAGGGGAATTGTAATGACAGCGGCGGAGGTTGCGGAATCGGGACTCCATCGGCCGATACGTACGATGGCGATATCTGGTTTGTGCGTTTGCCGATGAAATTGGCCGGAATCGCGATAGAACCTGCCTGGATTTTTGAGGATGGTGGTGCGACTAGTGGCTTCACCGGGACGGGGGGGTCAATTGGAATTGGTGGATCTCCTCCTGGTGGACAACCGCAAAACCAAAGCCGGCATACCGTTGGTGGCCGGGTAGCCACGAAAAAAGGGATTGTTGATGTAACGGGTGAAGGCTATTGGCAGTTTGGAACATTGGGCCCATCCAGTGTAAACGGTGGAAACAGAAATGAAAATATTAATGCGATAGCCCTGCACTTAGATGCAGGTGTGACGTTGCCCGTGCCCATGCAACCCCGAATCGGTGCGGAAATTAACTATGCCTCGGGTGATGGCTCTTGTAATGCGGCTGGCGGCAATAAATGTGGAGGCACCTTTAGCCAGTTGTTCCCGACGAACCATATTCATTTCGGGTACATGGATAGAATGTCCTGGCAGAATATGTTGACCTACGGTGGAAATCTACAGCTCAGGCCCACCAAAGCCAGTCACTTTGAAATTGGTGGACATATTATGCGGTTGGCCAATGAGGCAGACAATTGGTATGGAGCCAACCAAGCAGTGTTTAAAACCACGCCAAATGGAAACAGCGAGAAATCGCTTGGTGGGGAAATTGATGTGGTCTACACCCTCTTCTTCCAAAACAA
>CBDUWS010000269.1:0-3355 GCA_965370985.1 uncultured bacterium | reverse complement strand
TTTTCCTCAATCGTTCCGTCCAAATCTGACCCAAATCTTCTTGCGAATTTGTCCAAGTTATTTTCACTCAAGTCCTAAGCTTCTTTGCGGTATTCTTCATAACTAGAAAACAGGGCAATTGATGAAACCTTCTCAAGAATCATTCCTGGCAAGTTTTTTCAAGCTTGAATCTGCCGGCGGCATCATTCTCATGTTCGCGGCCTTCCTTGCCATGATAGTCGCCAATTCACCTTTACAATTTTATTATGCGTTGCTGCTTGATACGCCTGTCGAAATTCGCATAGGTGCTCTTGAGGTAGCCAAACCGTTACTCCTCTGGATCAACGATGGATTGATGGCCGTGTTCTTTTTTCTGGTCGGCTTGGAGTTAAAAAGGGAGCTTATTGAAGGCGAACTTTCCGATAGACGAAATATTTATCTTCCTGGAGTAGGTGCTATTGGCGGGATGCTGGTTCCCGCGCTCATTTATCTCTATTTTAATATGAATGACTCTACTGCTATAAAGGGTTGGGCGATTCCCGCAGCCACCGACATTGCTTTTGCACTCGGTGTCTTATATTTATTGGGCTCACGAGTGCCGACGTCCATAAAAATATTCCTGACCTCTGTGGCGATTTTTGATGATATTGGGGCCATAATCATTATTGCGTTGTTCTATACGGCCAACATCTCCCTGGAAGCCCTCATAGTCGTCGCGTGTTGTATCCCCATCCTGGCCTTACTAAACAGGTGGAATAATGAATCGAACAGTTTGTATTTACTGGTGGGCCTGGTCATGTGGGTGGCCATGCTGAAATCTGGTGTGCATGCCACCTTGACGGGTGTGATCTTAGCCATGTTTATTCCATTGCGGTTAAAAACCAATGCTGATTATTCTCCTTTAAAAAGTCTGGAGCATGATCTGCATTCCGTTGTGGCATTTTTCATATTGCCAGTGTTTGCCTTTGCAAATGCGGGGGTGAATTTTTCCGGGGGCGGCACGGAACAACTGTTTCACAGCGTCCCACTTGGAATTGCCTTAGGATTATTTATTGGAAAGCAAGTAGGGGTTTTTGGGCTGTGTTGGATGGCGATTAAGGTTAAGCTTGCAAGACTACCGAAGGGGATGTCTTGGGGTTCCTTATACGGCACTTCGGCCCTCTGCGGTATTGGTTTTACCATGAGCCTGTTTATAGGGTCATTGGCTTTTCAGGAAGCTGACCTCACCGAGTTGTTTGATGAGCGGCTCGGTATTATTTTGGGCTCATTCGCTTCGGGTGTGGTCGGATATTTCGTGTTACGTGCGAGTTTGCGTTCAAACAATCCCGTCATGTAGGACGCTTGGTGAGTTATATTCGGAAGCCGTGTCTGCGAGGAGTTGAACCTAAAAACAGCAGTTGGATCACGAAAGTCTGCACAACCCCTTGTAAATGTTAAAATTGACTCATCACCCAAAAGGTGACCATGCAATTGATATATTTCCTATGCACATCAACTGCTTGCACAGCTTTTTCGCGCGCAACTGCCGCTTTTAGGTTAAACCACGCGTATCTTGATACAGAACGGGTACTTAATCAAAATTAAATTGTGTGGAGGTTTGAATTCGACGGGCCGTGCCATCTCTCCCATCCTTGACTTCATGTCTCCCCCAATTCAATTCAACCCCCACTAGCAATCGGGGTAGGATATTCCACACCAGATTGATCGCTGCGCCTTGCCAATTCTTCGTGGCTGTGTCTGGTTGCCCCGTTGAGTTATCGACCACCCCGTATTCACCTCCTACCGTGGAACGTAATGTGTCGGTCCACCAATGTTGGTAGGCGGCAAAGAATGCTCCAGCCGGTAAGGCCTTTAAGTTTCCAGAGCTATCGGGAGCCGCATCGGAACCCGTGCCAATAAGACCTGTAATATAACGACCGACACCCTCACCATAGATTCCTTGAAACTGAATACTGTCTTGACCATAAGGATCAATTCTTCCACTCAACGTCGTGCCCCACCCGATCACATCGTCCTTGTCGCCCATCCCATCATCGAATCGGATTTGCCTCACCAATCCACCTAATTGGAGATGTCCCCAGGAAAATTCATGACGAATATGAGAGGTCACATCAGGCCACTTGCTGTTCTCATTGCTTGAGTCGGCAACTCCATTAATCGTGAAATCCCCATTCGGATCTTCGATGGCTATGGCGACATTGAGATCGTCGCTGAATGGTTGGGTCCAGCGAAACTGCCCTTGGAGCGCGAAAATGGAGCCGTCCGGGCCTTCGAATTCAAGATATTCAGGCCAAGCGGAAATATCCATAAAGGTAGACCAGGATTGACCGGCGAGCCCATGGCCAAGCTCTAAAAAGGCATGCCGAAGTTGAAAGGTATTATCTGATCCAAAGAAATCTCCCTCGATGAACCCCCGACCTCTCCCGAACGGGGATGGTCCCCGGATATCCAGATTGATCCGGGATTGCCGTGCGTTCAACCGGGCTTCTCCATCCTTGCGTGAGTCTGGTGTCCCGCTGACGGGTATTTGGGTTTTAATAAAGAGGTCCTTACTGGGCATAAAATCCGTGTCCTTATAGCCCGTCAGTTTGACATACCCCCCGACTTTAAACGACATGTTCGAATCAGGCCGCTTATAGGACCCGGGGAAGTCTCCCTGCATAACCGGAAACAGTGACACATCCTTTGGCGTCTCGATTTCCTGGGAATCTATCTCTTTTGTTTCTTGTTGGGCTTCAAGGGCTTCCACCCGACGTTGCAGGGCTTCAATCGTGGCCTTCAGTTCTGCAATCTCGTCATCCTGGTTGGCAGAGAAAGCTGGCGTCAAAGTGAACACATTCAAAACAACGATCCCCACCCAACCCAGTAATTTCCATAGGTGTGCCACCCCATGTTCTCTTTTATTCATTGTTTCATTTTCGGTCACGCCACGATTCATCAACGAGGCAGCCTAGGAAAGAGGATGGTTTGTAGTCTGGTATTGATGAACATATACCAACTTCCTTGGAGTTCTTATAAGGAAAAAATTAGACGTTATCTTTCGGGCAGTATCTGATGAATGTCAAACAGGTTGAGTGTTGAGAATGGAAGAATTTCCCTCCGTCCATTTCCGGCAACCCCGAGTCTTTTTGCCTCGTCCTTCCCGAAATCTTTAATCGGGAACTCCTCCCCATCGCCGTTATTCCCGACATTCTTTATCGGGAATCTCTCTGGGGTTTTCCAGATGGATACCTGCCACAGGCACGCAGGTATGACAAAAGGAAGATGGATCCCCGCTGACTACCTGCGGGGATGACGAAAGAGTGAAATTGCGGGTATGACGCCCTGTGTTCTTTTAGTATGGACAGAAATCTCAATTGTTCCTGACATTGTCCGT
>CBDUWS010000268.1:0-3375 GCA_965370985.1 uncultured bacterium | reverse complement strand
TCGGCATATGAAGGTAAAGCCAAAACAACCAAAGAATATATTACGGAATCAATATTAAATCCGAATGTCTATGTGGTAACCGATTTCCCTAAAGATCAAATGCCAAAGGACTTTGGTGTAAGGCTAACGGGTGGAGCCCTCAGTAAAATTGTGGATTATTTGGCGGCATTAAAAGAAGGCCAGCCTTTGCCCGCAAAAGAATAGATTTTATCTACAGGTGTAAACCTCCAATATAGGAGTACGGAAGAATGACGTGGCTTAAATTAGTTGAGGGCTACATGCCGATGCAGATGATTTTGGAATTAGTCATCTCCATTTTATTCTTTTCTATCTGCAATTCTCTGCTTAAACGTGCGGGAATCGGAGTGCCAAAGTTCTGGGCCGGGATTTTTGTCTGGGGCTTTATCATTGCCTATCTCAAGTGGCGCATCTATCCTCCCATTCCCTTTAGCGTGCGGGCCATTTATGGGACGGTGGCGGCTTTCGGCATCTTTATGTGGGTGTCGGGCTCACAAGACGAATGGGATGAATTCAAACGACCCATTATTAATGTCTTGGACGCCAAGACCGGCTTTACCAAAGTGCTGCGCACGGCCTTGCTGGTCTTGTTACCTATAGGCTTGGGCGGCTTTGCCTATAGTTCTCTACTTCCAAGCTTTGAAGAGCCGATCGAATTACGCACGGTACATCCGGCACCCCCTGCGACAACCAAGGTGCATGGGAAGACTTATGTTCTCCAAACTGCCCAACAGCCCTACCGGATCGATGCTGCTGGTAAATATGACCCTGAATATTCCAATGCGCATATTGTGGACCAGTCAATGGGACGATTGATGAAAGATGTCAACAGTTCTGAAGATAACCCATGGGATCCCAATGCCAAGGGGTACATCAAGCATGTGCGAGAAGGCGGGGAGATCTTCTTTCAGAACTGCCATTTCTGCCATGGGGATAACCTGAACGGTCGTGGCCTTTGGGCATTTGCCTTTAACCCCATTCCGGCCAACTTTACAGATGCGGGAACTATTGCGCAGTTACAAGAAACGTTTGTCTTCTGGCGGGTTGCAAAAGGGGGCATTGGTCTGCCTACTGAAGGGTTCCCCTGGGCTTCGGTCATGCCCCCATGGGAACAGCATTTGACGGTAGATGAAATCTGGAAAGTTGTTATGTTTGAATACTGGCATACCGGCTATTATCCGCGGACCTGGGATTAAGGGAGGGCCGCGCTAATGAACTTGGAAAATACTAATACTGTCAATCCAGAAACAAAGAGGAAAACAATGAACAGACAGGGATTGGGTTCCCGGAATGTAGGCCTACTCGCTTTAAGCGTCCTCATGGTGGGTGTCGGTTTTGCCAGCCCTGCCTTCGCCCAAGACGCGGAAGGCTTTGTTACCGAGAAGTTGCCAGCACCCCCGCCAGCCGAACAAATTGAGGCAGGTAAACGGGTGTATTTCACCAAATGTGTGTGGTGCCATGGAGTGAATGGCTCAGGCGACGGTCCAGGGGCCGATCGTTTATGGCCACGACCGCGCAATTTCAACTCTGGAACATTTAAAATTCGCCATACGGCTAGCGGAGAACTGCCGCTGATCGATGTAGATTTGCTTAAAACCGTGACACATGGTTTGCCAGGATCGGCTATGCCCTCTTGGGAAGGCATTTTGTCTGAACAGCAACGCAAAGATGTTTTGGCCTTTGTCACCATGGAACTCGTACAGGATCGCTCGTGGCAGGATGAGGAGTTTGAAGAACTGCATGTCCTTGAACTTGAAAAGCTCGCCGCACAAGCCGTGCCCATAACAGCGGAGTCGATCAAACGAGGCTCAGAACTCGTCGTCGAGAATAAATGTATCGAATGTCATGGCGTAGAAGGGCGTGGCGATGGCAATGCCTTTAATCTCAAAGATGACTGGGGTTTCTCCATCCAGCCAGCTGATTGGCATAAATGCTGGAACTTCCGAGGAAGCCGACAGGATGCCTATAACGTCAACAATATTTTCCGGACGTTCTCGACAGGCGTCAATGGCACGCCGATGCCTTCTTTTGCTGACAACATGACCATTGAAGACCGTTGGCATACTGCCAACTATGTCGCGTCCCTTTGTGAACGGGATAAGGACGTGGATATTGCGGGTGGCCAGGTCACGGATGAGATCGCCGCTGCGCTTTTTGCGGCCAAACCCCGAGGGATCGATCCCCTGACGGATAAACCAAAAGTGAATTTTGTGATTCCCTCAAAATTTGCGGAAGGGGAGTTGCCAAAAGATGAGCACGATCCTCGTTGGTATGATGAGCGATGGGCCAAAGAAGGTCGGCGTATTATAGCTATTGGCGGGCAAATCACCCATAAACCTCGCAACTTTGTGACCCGAATTGATGATATTTGGGTTCAATCTTTATACAATGAGACCCGTGTGACGATGATGTTTCGATGGGATGATCGAACGAAGAGTGTTCAAGAAGATGAGGTCGATTGGGACCCATACGAAGTGAATCTTGCGGATTATGGTATTGTTGAACAAGAGCCAGGAGGCAGTAAGTTTGATGATGATGGGATGCATCCGGACTCCATTGCCGCCAAACAAAACAGCTATCAAGTATTTAACGATGGATTGGCCTTTCAAATGCCAATTAAATATCAAGAACTGCCAGCCCCACGGAAACCCCGATATTTCTGGGGAGATGAAGGCTTCCCTGTTGATATTGCTAAATGGACAGCCGATGGCAATTTGCTAGCCTATGAAGGGACAGGCTGGGATCAGGACCTGGAAGATCGAGATGACTTCACCGAGCAACTCAAGCTGGAAAAAGCTGAATGGAAAGATGGGCGGTGGACAGTCATTATCTCGCGACCGCTCAAAGCCGACTACGAGGAGGACACCTATATTGAGTTAGGCAAATATATTCCCATTAACTTCTTTGTGTGGGACGGGCACAACGGGGACGTTGGCCGAAAAATGGGTGTCTCCGCCTTTTACTACTTGGTGCTTGAGCCCCCGATTCCGACCGAAGCCAAGTGGTACGCTGGATTGGCTGCCGTCGGCTTGGTTATTGTCGAAGGGTGGATATTGACCAGACGGTCTAATCGTCGGAAAGAATTAGGGACTAAGTAAAATAGTTCAGGCCGTCAGGACCTGGAACGAACAGTCGGAGAAGGGGGTGGGAGTTCCCACCCCCTTTTTTTATGCTCACACAGGCTAAATTTTCCAACATTACTGGTGTTATCCTGGGCGGTGGACAAAGCCGGCGCATGGGGCGTGATAAGCGGCGGCTGCATTGGGAAGGAGAGCCTTTTTTAGATCGAGTATGTAGATTGATGAGTGCCTTATTTGAGGAAGTCCTCGTGGTTACTGCCCAGGAGGATTATGATTG
>CBDUWS010000267.1:0-3399 GCA_965370985.1 uncultured bacterium | reverse complement strand
GCCCATCAATTGCTTGCACAGCTTTTTCGCGCGCAACTGCCGCTTTTAGGTTGAAGGTTCATCTGAGGTTCACTCTTTTTATACTTTTTCCTGCTTGGTGACCTTCTTTTACCGGTCCTCGTTTATTTCTGAAAAACCTAGCTCCACAATTATCTGTCGAAGCTCACGTCTATGCTTGGGCAGTTTTACCTTGGTTCGGTGGAATTCTCGTCGAACGGGATAGTTTTTACGAAGTGCATCAAAGAGGGTAGGGCGTTCATTCTGAGATGCTACCAGCAATTCTTGCATTCGACCATAATCGGCTACAATGTCATAGATCTTGGTGACCATTTGTCGTAGCTGTTCTTGCCCGGATTGTGGGTAAGTGTTCACCTCGATTAACGGCACGATTGGTGGTGGAAGTGACTGAACCGGATTCCACGTGGGCTCAATGCCCAGGTGCTTGCACAGGGCTGCGTAGATCATGAAGGTGCCATTGGCTTTGCCGTCCAGTGAATGCCCGGCAATATGGGGGGTGCCGAGTGTGACGGCTTGAAAGAGATCCCAATTGATCTTCGGTTCATGTTCCCACACGTCGATGATCGTCGGCCCTATTTTTTTGTGGGTGATTGCTTTATACAAGGCCGTTGTGTCGACAACTTCGCCGCGGGCTGCATTAATAAAGACCGCTGACGGTTTTAGCCATTTAAAAGTCTGCTCATTGAGCATGTGATATGTCGGATAGGGTCCGTCTGTAGTCAATGGGGTATGCAGGGTGACGACATCACAGCCGAGGGTTTTTTCTAACGACTGGTGATCGATCTGGCCCGTTTCTTCCAAGAGGGGATCGTTGAGAATCGGGTGCATGCCTAAAGCCTCGGCCTTCTGTTTCACCAGCTTCCCGATATTCCCAACTCCAATAATTCCAATGGTTTTTCCCAATAGGGAAAAGCCCTGCTGTTTGCCAATGAGTAGTAACGCCACCATGATGTATTCGGCCACCGAATTGGCATTGGACCCTGCAGCTGAGGCGAAACCAATATTTCGGGCGTTGAGATAGGCGGTATCCATGTGATCCGTCCCTGCGGAAGCCGTTGCCACAAATTCCACTGGTGTGCCTTTCAATAAACTTTCATTCACTTGAGTAATAGATCGAATAAGTAAGATGTTGGTGTCTTTCAGATCGGCTGACGTGATTGATCGTCCTGGCAAAATGGTCAGGTTTCCCAGACCTTCGAAGGCTTCTTTTACATAGGGGATGTTTTCTCCAGCAACGATGTTGATGGGCTTTTTCATGTGTTTTTGTTAAGCCTTTACGTAGATTGATATGCACTTTCGATCTTGTCATCCATAGTATCATGTCACTTCAAACGCGTCTTGCCTGACCTGGAAACTCCCTCATTTCTAGTCAAGGTCCGGAGGGTCTCATTGCATTCTCCTTATGGTTTTGATATTTCTGTTCGAAAGGTCAACAAAGAAACCTACTTAATGTTCCCCATTTGTTATTGAAAGAGGAAGTCATAATGGGCAAGCGTAGCAAACGTCAACAATCCGGGAGTTCTGAAAAGTTACTGGACACTTCGAGCCCAGCTTCGAATCCTAGACCCAAGGCGATGCCAGGATTAGATATGGTTCTGCTGGTGCTTGCGGGGATCGGCATTCTCTTAACCAGCTATCTGACTTACGTCTCCTGGTTTGAGGCCCACCCGGCTTTTTGTAGTGAGGGATCCGGATGCGATCTGGTACAGGCCAGTCGATGGTCGACCTTGCTTGGTTTGCCGATGGCCTTTTGGGGCTTGCTGACCTATGTGATACTTGCCCACTTGATCTGGCGTGCCAAAAGGAAACCCGGTAGTTGGACGATGGTGATCTTTATGGCGGTCTGCGGATTTGCCATTAGTGCCTACCTGACTGTTGTCTCGGTAGTGGAGATTGAGGCGACCTGTCCCTATTGCCTTGCCTCATTTGGAATTATCACGACCATCATGATCCTCACGCTCGTGCGGCAACCTCCCAATTGGTCGATCTCGTTGAAGGAAGCGCTCGTGATCGCCGCGCTTCTTGTCGGTGGCTTGCATCTGCACTATAGCGGCGTGTTCGATGCTGCGGCCGGGCCGGAAGATCCACAGCTTCAGGCCCTGGCGATTCACTTGGCTGACTCTGGAGTGAAATTTTATGGTGCCTATTGGTGCCCCCGTTGCCAGGAGCAGAAGGCCGTATTCGAAGCCTCGGCGAAGCGATTGCCTTACGTCGAGTGCAGCTCTGGTGGGCGGGGCAGTGCGCTCACCAAAGCCTGCGCGGCAGAGAAGGTCCGCACCTATCCCACCTGGACAATTGGCGACCGACGCCTTACCGGTCTTCAAACACCTCGTTCCCTTGCTGCCGCCACAGGCTTCGACTGGAAGGAGTAGGACCTGATGAAAAATCTGTTAGGTCGTATCGTTCAATGAGGACCTCTAGGCCTTTTCTCCCTTCTTCGGAATGAGGGTAGAGACAAGTGGGGTTGCTCATCTCCCTTGGAATCTTCCGGTCGGTTACCACTTTCCCCATATGTCCGATGGCACGATCTATGGGAGTAATCGGAGGGGTAGGCTAGCACCTGCTGGAGGTGCGGTTTCACTTTTGCACTCCCTGATTTCATGGCACAACGCCTGTGCCCCGCATTCTTCCATCGCTCAGTTGACCATTGGCCTATGCAACCACGCCATCGCGCTTGAATTCTTGCGATACTTTTGCGCTGTGGATGTAAATGGGATTGAGTTGTTATTAGCCGCGAAATTCTAACTGCGTAGGCCCTTGTATCAATTTACTTCCTGCGATGCCTACTTAACGAGTCCGCAAGAGAGCCCACCAGAGTCCTTATGTGTATCGAATCCTGAGTATCAAAGAATTCTAAACAGGTAGTCATCTAATACGAATATGATAAACCAGAAGTCACTATGACCATCGCTCTTTTATTTACATGTGCAAATAACACGACCTCACGCATTCACCTGGTATTCGATAGTAGGAATGTTCATGACTTTTACTGGTATTTCAAGTTCGGGCACAACAAGTTCTCTTTAGGACTTGAGAGAAAATAACTTGGACATTCACAGCCAATCTTCGGGCCATCTTTGAACGCGCCTCAATCGAAAAAACCTCAACATAGCTCTACTATGCCTCGGCTTGTTCTCAATCGTTCCGTCCAAATCTGCCCCAAATCTTGTCGCGAATTTGTTCAAGCTATTTTCTCTCATGTCCTTAGTGTTCCATCCCAAGCCCCCACGGGTGGTTATTTTTCCATTTAGCTGGTTATAAGAAATTGTTGTTTTCTCATGATGCTCTGGAGCGTACCAAGCAAGGAATATGGCTAAGCTGCCGAAAGGGAAGGATACTTAAAGAGACTCATCATAAAGTGGAGGAAATCCGGTGCGGTCC
>CBDUWS010000266.1:0-3400 GCA_965370985.1 uncultured bacterium | reverse complement strand
GCATTGAGGTGATAGAGATTCCCAAAGAATTCATCGAACCCATGATTGGTGGGTAGATGTTCATCCTTATCGCCAAGATGATTTTTCCCAAATTGGCCGGTGGCGTACCCCATGGGCTTCAGCACTTCAGCAATCGTGGGATCTTCACCTTTTAGGCCAAGGTCTGCGCCAGGCAATCCGACCTTACTGAGCCCGGTACGAAACACACTTTGGCCTGTGATAAACGACGAGCGGCCTGCCGTGCAGGATTGCTCCCCGTAATAATCGGTAAAGATCATGCCTTCATTGGCAATCCGATCAATATTCGGTGTCCGATACCCCATGACTCCTTTGGTATAGGCACTGATATTCGATTGACCGATGTCATCACCCCAGATGACGAGGATGTTGGGTTTGTCTTGTGCCCACGCTGGAGCAATCATTCCTAACATGAGAAATATGCCAATCATGAGATACGGCATGTGATAAAAACGTTTCATCTTCCGCTCCTTCATTGGACGTGTTCTTGCGATTGGATTAAATTTCCCCTCCCGCCAAATTGGCGGGAGGGGGGAATGGCCTTGGACGAGCCCTTTTATGGTGCACCCCAATTGGCATCAAAGTCGGTGGTATTGCCACCGCGCCTTTCTAGAGCTTTTTCGATATCGAAAGGCACTTCATCTTTGCTGAAGCGATGTTTGCTAGCTTCGACCACTTCCGGTCGTGCGTTTTTAAGGCCAACAAACGGCATGCCATGCGCTTGAAGCTTATCTGGATACTTTTCCTTCCAGATTTCATGGCGTGTTTTCATGGCCATAAACATCCCCTTCAACGGGAAGCCAGGCAGCATTTCCGGTCGCACTTCGCGCGGATCGTTATACAGATCAAAGAATGCCGCGCCACTGAGGCCCGGTAACTCTCCAACCCACTTTCGTTTGAACCGGCCCTTTACCGTTGCGGCGTAAACATTACCGGTATAGATATGCACATAATCGCGACGACTGTGGGTGTCGCCTTCGAGGAAGACGGCTGTCTGATCGATGCCATCAATAATACGATCGGTTGGAATATACTGGGTCGCCTCACCCAAACGGGCGAAGGTGGTGAATAAATCGGTTTCATGGATGATGTCGCCGATAATCGTGCCGGGTTCAATCACGCCAGGCCACGAGGCCAACGCAGCCACGCGAACGCCACCTTCCGTATAGTCGCCTTTTCCACCGCGGTAGAGGGTTTCAACCATACCTGGAGGGCCATTGTGCGTCATCGGGCCATTATCCGCCATCAGAATAACCAAGGTGTTTTCAGCAATGCCCTGCGCCTTCAGTTCATCCATCAGCGTACCAACGAAGGAGTCAATTCGGACTAACCCTTCTTGCAAGAGAGCCCCGCCCAGAGTCTTCTTATCAGGGAAGCCCGTGAACGGGCCTAATTGCGGCCAATAGGCCACATAAAAAGGTTTTTTCGCTGCGGCATTTTTTTTCACAAATGCCAACGTACGTTTTTCACCTTGGGCATCGATCTCCAGATAGTTTTTCAGGTCGCTGGTATCCAGAAACTCGGTGACATCTCCGTCTTTTGTCCCTTCCAGTGCCCAGACATAACCCTTGGTACGATAACCTTTGTCCATATCATAGGGATCGTTAGGCCAAATTTCCGGGTACATGCTCGTGGGGAAAATAACCCCGGCTCGCTCTATCTGCTCCATGTACAGGCTCGGCACCTGATTATATGGAGTCCACAACGCCTCATCGTACCCTTGATTGGTCGCATAGCTCTCTGGAACATCGCCTAAGTGATACTTGCCGTAAAAGGCCGTCGCGTAACCGGCCTGACTCAATACTTCGGCGATGGTCACTTCCTCTTCAGCCAGGCCGCCGTATTCGTAAGGGAAACTCACGGTATACATCCCGTTACGGACTGCGTGCCGACCCGTCATCACTGCTGCACGACTAGGCGTACAAGATGGTTCGGTATACATGCGGGTAAAATAGGCGCCATCGGCGGCCAGCTTATTCATGTTCGGCGTTTCAAAGCCACGGTTTTTCTGCAGGTGCGGAATGCCGATTTCACCAACTGCCGTGTCATCCCACATGATATGGATAATATTGGGTGTGGTCCCGTGCTTGGCCTTCAACGCGGCCAGCTTTTTATCCAGTTCTTTATCTTGTGCGGCCCACTTCTCTCCATGCTGGGCTTTCAACACATAAAATTCCGCATCGTGTACGATCTCTTTTGCGAATGTCGTTCCCGCAAAAGAGATCAATGCGAGCAACGCTGCTGACATACACAGTGAAGACCGTAGTAATGATTTCTCTCGCCTGCGCTTTCGTTGTTCCATCATCGATGAGCCCTTTCTAGTTAAAGATTCTTCTTTAATACGCCCTCATGCCACTATTGGCTATGAACATAAGAATGTTCCATGTCGCCATAGCTTATAACCTACGCCCTGGACAGCTTTAAGCCTTTTCTCCTTTCTAAATGCATATTTTACGGGTCCACACGCAACAGGGGGTACCCATATAGCATTGCCAGTCTGTTCAAATAACATTTCCAATCTCTTTCATGTCGAACATTTCAGGGACCCACATGAAAGAGCGAGGAACCTGAGTGTGGTGGGTGCGGTGGGTGCGGTGGGTGTGGTCAATTTTATATATTATTTTTGTGTGATAAAATTTTTGATATTATAATCAATTCGACAAGCCTGCACTATCAAAAATCCGCAAGCTTTAATTAATCCATGCCCAACCTTCATCCCCCATCGTATGTTTTCCATCGCGCCTTTCACGATTTTGAGGAATTGACAGAAACCGCTCGTGCCTGGGACCTCGAATTCTCTCAGTTGGACCGTGGCCCCTTTGATGGTGAGTTGGCACAGATTGGGAACGAACGGCTTAATATTTCCACTGCGCGGTTTAATCGCCACCTTTTCCAAAAAGGCGTCCCTCCTCAGGGCCTTCGAACATTCGTCATTCCGGCTGATAGCGCACAGCAATTTCTCTGGCGTCGGAAGGAGGTCAGGGGAGAACAGGTTCTAGCTTTTCCAAAAGGTAGTGAATTGGATGCGGTATCTCGGCCGGGTTTTCAAGTGTTTACGCTTTCCTTTTCCGAAGATATTTTGGCCGAAGCCATGGAGAGACTGGAATTGTCTATATCCCGGAACATGCTCGCGAACAATGAGGTCGGCACACTCCACCCGGAATCTCTTCATTTCGTTCGTCAATGGTTAAAGGAGTTTTTCCGGGACTTGGGTCAAGATCCTATCCATGGGAATTTTCCTTTTCCTCAAGATATGCTTGAGCATGAACTTCCTGTACAACTTCTTAAAAGTTTAGCCTTTCAACAGGCATTTCCCCCTCCCTCTCATTTTTTGAGACACAAGGCATTGACACGCGTGGAAGACTACTTGAATGCCTTTCCA
>CBDUWS010000265.1:0-3407 GCA_965370985.1 uncultured bacterium | reverse complement strand
GAACCATGGATCCCGCATTGCCTGCGGCAGTGACCAAAGCCTATGACATTGTGCTGTGGATTGTGAACCATGTGGGAAAGTTCCCGCGATCCCATCGGTTTGTTCTGGGGGACCGTATTGAAAACAAGATGTTAACCGTCTTGGAGTTGCTTCTTCGGGCCACCTATTCCCGTGAGGAAAATGGATCATACTGACTGAATGGGTTCGTGCTCTTTCATCTGAATTCCTGCAATGTTCGTCTCTCAAGGTCCGACGCCTGCTGTCAGGCCCTCTGAGTGGACGCTCTTATGATCCGGTGAGCCTTGTTTGAGCGCAGCGAGTTGGCTCGCTTTCCTGTGTTTCGCGTCCACCTCATGTAATGAGGCCTGACAGGGCGTCAATGGTTTTGGCTACTTTTGCCGAAACAAAAGTGGCTCGGCTGCCGGGCCGAACCCCGGCAACATAGAAAACCCTTTCGATACGGGAATTCGGTAGAAAAGGCCCGACTCATTCACCAGCCAACGCTTCCGAGCTTGAAAATCTTAAGATAAATTTCTGACAAACAATAATATTGTTGTTAGGTCGGAACTATAAATTCGGTATGATCCAATTTTTACAACAAAGAAATCTCAATGAGTCTCCTATTGGATAGACCATGGGCATCATGTATCGGGCTGGCTTTTGGGTGTCCATGCTCTGGATCCCTGCCTCCGCAGGGATGACGACGAAGAATGGTAAAAAGGGAAAAGTGAGTCGTGTGCTTGATTCGATTTTTCGAATTGGCTGGTTGCAGGAATGGGAAATGGGTTTTGGTTTCTTGACCGAATAGAGGGGCTTCGTTAAGATCATGGGCATGCCGATGCCACCCTTTCCCGGCGGTCCTCGCCCTACTCACGGAATGCGACCCCGCCGCCCACCTGTTCCTCAAGGCGATCCCAAACAGTTTGAATCGCTTCGGGCTTCGCTGCTTTTTTGTCCTAAATGCCAGACCGCCACACCGGCTCGTGAGCGGCTTCTCTTGGTGCTCCCGACGGGGAATCTCTACGAATATACTTGTGCGCAGTGTGGGACCTCTACCGGTTCGAAAACTGAACAAGTCCAGGGCGGGGGGCTGATTGCACCATAGGGAAAGTAAAAAGTTAGAAGTGAAAAGTGAGAAGTTCTCAGATAGAAGCTAGAGCAATTCGACTTCCTCCCCCTCCCTGTTTGAACCTTTTTACTTCTCACTTTTTACTGCTTTCTGGTACTGGTAAGCCTTCTTGGGCCATGATGCGTAGGGCATTCGTGGTGGGGCATGGCCCGGGGCGAAGTTGGTAATCGAAATGCAGTGTGCCGTCTTCCACCGATTCTTGGAAGTGCGCATTGCGAATATGTCCGTTGATATCCGCCAGTCGAGTGAGTTCTAAATCATGTGTGGAAATCATGCCCAGCCCTCGACTTTTTTGAAGCACCTGTACAAAGGCTTCACTGCCGGCTAACCGTTCACGGTTGTTGGTGCCCCGGTAAATTTCATCAATTAAAAACAGTACTGGTTGAGATGTGATGGAGTGGACAGCGTCTAAAATGACTTTGAGTCGTTTGACTTCGGCATAGAAATACGAGAGCCCCTCGTCTAATGCATCGGTAACCCTGATGCAGCAATAGAGTTGAAGCCATGACCATGAAAAGGTTGTGGCACAGACTGGTCCACCGGCTTGAGCCAGGCAGACATTGATGCCAACGGTGCGCAGGAACGTACTTTTTCCAGACATGTTCGAACCGGTGACCAGGAGCATATGACCTTCTCCACGGAGGTCGAGGGCATTGGTGATGCGATGAGAACGCGAAATGAGCGGGTGACCGATTTCATGCGCCGTTATTCCAGGTGGATGTTTAGGGTCATGGGTTGCTTCCAATCGGGGCCATTGATAATCCGGATTCACATAGGCAAATCGAGCCAAGGCACTTGCCGCATCAAGCTGGCCGATGGTCTCCAACCATTGAGGAAGTGTTTGTTGTAATTTCGTGATGAGCCGGTTTAATTTTCCCACATAGATCAAATCCCAAGGGATTATCGCGTTCAATGCCAAATGGATGAGGGGGTGGGCTTTGACGCTGAGACCATGGCAGATACGACCGAGCTGTTTGAGGCAAGATGTTGGCCGGTTATCATTTGCGAGCAGCACTTTGCATTGTTGGCGGATGGTAGGCTGATTGGAAAAGGTTGATCGTTCAAGTGTGGAAATCACCGTGACCAGTTTTTCGAGTTCTACATGAAGGGCGAGAACCCGGCCGAACAGTGGGGCTATTGATCCGGATAAAGAGAAATACAGCCCGACATACATAATTAATGACAGCACCCAAAAATTCGAGGCTCCTGTGAGAAGCGTCCCGAGCCCTAACATGATCGTGAGAGCACAGAGGCTGGAGGCCGCGATGATCAGCAAGGAAAGGTTCGGAATTGAAATGGGTTGTTCAAGGAGAGAAAGGATACGGGTGCCATCCAGTGGATTGGGACTGATAAGCTGCGTGGCCAGGAGACAACGATCTCTTAACCGTGAGAGTGGCGTGAGTTCTCTGATCAAGGTTTGTCGAATGTGCCAGGGTAATCCGTCGGACTCGGGATGGTTAGCCTGAAACACCCAGCTTTGGAGTCGGGTGTGCCCATTTGAAGAAAATGTGGTGTCAAGTAAGGCTAACAACGAATGGGGACCGGTGAGATCCAGATCCAAGGCATAATGATGATGTGGCGGGGGATGATGGGTCTGGGCGTGCATGTTTGGCCAATCCAGTTGGAGTCGTGCAAGAAGGTCCTTTTTGATCGCCATCCATAGGTCCAATCGATGCAAGCGGAATTTCAATCGTTGATGAAACCATGTTGTCGTCAAGAAACCCGCAAGAAAAATCAGGAGAGCGATATTGCCACTGTGAAACCAGGCATGCTGATATAAGGCCACACAGGTGACGGCGCCCATCAGAAAGATGCCGAGTCGCCATCGACTAAAGCGTTGACTGGCCGCGTTTCCTTGTGCGGCGAGTCGATCTCCGCGACGCAGAAGGCGAGTCAATGCGTCCTGTCTTTGCTCGGTTCGAGAAATATTCATGCAGCTTGAAACCTTAGCCGCTCTTCAAACTTCCGTCAATAAGGACTTGAGTGAAAATAACTTGGACATTTCGCTGCCAATTTTCGGGCCATCTTTGAACGCGCCTCAATCGAAAATACCTCACCATAGCTCTGCTATGCCTCGGATTTTTCTCAATCGTTCCGTCCAAATCTGACCCAAATCTTGTTACGAATTTGTTCAAGTTATTTTCACTCAAGTCCAAGGGGCCTAAAGAAATACATGGTACACGTATACATCTCATATTCAGGCCATCTTTGGCCGATCTTCAATCGAGAAACCCTCAAAATAGCACAACTATTCCTCCGGTTCCTCTCATTCAGATCG
>CBDUWS010000264.1:0-3415 GCA_965370985.1 uncultured bacterium | reverse complement strand
CGTGACGGTTTAGCTTAGCTTCAAGGTAGATATGAGCTCTAAAGCCCCATAAGGGGTCAGACTCGAATTTAATTAATTCGAGTCTGACCCCTTATTATTCAATACTGAGCAAGGCATGTCAGCATCAGTCAAAGCGCCACAGTGACCGCAACGGTCCTCATGATTGGGCCATTTACTTTTTCCCTTATGATTTTGACCTTTTAATCATCTCATGGGAGCGCTCATGTGCATAGGTACAGGCATGTGGTCTTCATCTGGGTACGCCAGTTATCCCTACGTCATCTTGATGAGTTCGGCAATCGCGCCACTAACGCCAGCAAAAATTTGGTGAGGCTGGGCTGATCCGTACATATACGCCGGGGTCGTAACGACACGGTTGTCCTGATCAACAACAAATTTTTCCACTGCACAGATTTGATGTTTCGCACCCGTCTTTTCTATTTCTAACGCAGTCCCGGCATCTTCCCCGATCGTTACATTGACCCCTTTCTTGCCGAAGGCTAAAGCCATAATTGCCGGGGCAATACAGATTGCCGCAATCGGCTTGCGACTCTCACTAAACTCTTTCACAATTCTGACTACCTGGGGGTCAATTTCCCCACCACTCCCCTTCTCTGCAAAATTGCAGAGATGCAACGCTGCGCCAAATCCACCCGGAAAGGCCAACGCGTCAAAATCCTGAGCCTTGAGTTCCTCGAGCGGTTGAATGTTGCCACGAGCAATACGGGCCGCTTCCTGCAAGACATTTCGCTGTTGTCCGGTGGCCTTTTGTGTGAGATGATTGGTTTCGGGCACGTCTTTGTTGGGCGCAAAAATTTTATACTCCGCCCCATTTTGCCCAATGGCAATGAGCGTGCTAATGGCTTCCGTAATTTCGGCTCCATCTAAAAATCCACAGCCGGAAAGAATAACAGCAACTTTTTTCATAATCTCCTCCTTCAGAGTCTGATGAATGATGGGGAAAATGACTCAAATCCCGGATATCCCAAAATGTCATGAAAATTTTAATACCTTAGTATGGCTCCATCAGATAGGAAAACACAAAGCCGGCATTATTCCATCGTGCGGGTAGGAAAATGTCAGACAAAACGAAAAGCGTTGAAGGAAGACGCTTTTTCATGAACTCTTGAATAACCACTACATGAGGTAAACCATGAATCAAAGACGATTTGATTTTCGCGGTACGGGATTAAGTTGTTTGTGGTTGTTCCTATGGACCTGGGTCCTCACCCTTATAACCTTCGGCCTATTTTTCCCCTGGGCCTATTCCGCCCAACAACAGTGGATTTCGAAACACACCTTTATCGACAACCGCCAGCTAGCCTTCCATGGAACAGGGTTTGGGTTCTTTTGGAATTGGCTCCTGATTATGGTGCTAACCATTATCACTTTGGGACTCTATATGCCCTGGGGCTTTTGCCGGCTCAAACGGTGGCAAACGAATAATCTGTCCTTTGCTTTTGCCGATATGGTAGACCAAGGTTAGCAGGCACCCCAGATCTCCTATGAACATTCTGATTGTGGCAGTGGGAAGTTACGGAGATGTCTTGCCCCTTGTTGGCCTGGGACGAGCGCTTCGCTCTCGTGGTCACGCGGTCACATTTTTTGCCAACGGTCATTTTGCCAATCTCGTTCAACAAGCGGGAATAGGCTTTGTCCCCATAGGCACGGCTGAAGAATACGATGCGGTGGCCAGCCATCCCGATTTGTGGCACCCGCACAAAGGCTGGCGGATCATTATGAAACGCATGATGTCCGGAGCCTTGCAGGAGGCTTATCATCTCCTGTGCTCGCATGTCCGACCTGGCCAGACCGTGCTCATCAGTTCCACGTTAGGGTTCGCCGCACGACTCGTGCAGGAAACCCACCAGATTCCTCTCGCGACGGTACATTTTTCTCCCGGGGTATTTCACTCCGCCTATCAGGCGCCGCGCATGCCAGGCCTTCCTCTTCCAGATTGGTTACCCGTGCGATTCAAACAGGGCGTGTGGAGGTTTGTAGATCACCTGGTTATCGATCCTATTCTCAAACCGAAGCTCAATCGCTTTCGTCGGGAACTGGGACTCCCTCCCGCTTCACGCATCTTTCATACGTGGTTACATTCTCCTGACTTGGTGCTCGGCCTGTTTCCGGAATGGTTTGCCACCCCTCAACCGGACTGGCCCCCCTCAACCGTCCTGACCGGATTTCCCTTATATGACGAGGCGGGCGATTCTGCCCTGCCAACCACTATTCAAAGTTTTATAGCAGCCCATCCGCAGCCATTGGTGTTCACGCCTGGATCAGCCAATAAACACGGAACATCATTTTTTGTCGAAGCCGTCAAGGCTTGCCAAGAAATGCATCGGCCTGCCATCTTCCTGACTCGTTACCCTGAACAACTCCCTCAACCACTACCCCCTCACATCACCCACTTTTCGTATGTTCCCCTGAGCCAGCTTCTGCCATATTGCGCCGTCCTCATTCACCATGGCGGCATTGGCACCTGCTCCCAAGCTCTGCGAGCCGGCATTCCCCAACTCATTCAGCCATACGCCTTTGATCAGTTTGATAACGGCGCCCGCATCGAAAAATTAAGCGTAGGCCGCACCATTTCTCAAGGATCCTTCCGTGCGCTGAAAATTGCAACGTGTCTACAAGACCTGCTCACATCCCTTGAAGTCACCACCGCATGTCACACCATCAAAGATACCTTCAAAGGAAAAGACCCATGCGCGGTGAGCTGCACACTGATTGAACAAATGATGAACGAGATTCCTTGGGTCGTGAAACACACGTCTCAGCACTGATTCATCTCGCCCTGTCAACACTTTTTCTCCGTTTCTTCTTAAATATCCCTGAGGGTTGATGACCTTTGCAGGCCCCTGCTACAGTGCCTGGCCATGTCAAAATCACCTTCCATACAATTTCAAAAGAAAAACCCTAAGGCCGTGATCTCTACGCCCTTGGGGGACATTGAAATCCGTTTTTTTACGGACGATGCCCCGCGCCACGTCGAAAGCTTCCTGAATCTGATCAAGTTGGAATTCTTCGATGGCCTGTCGTTTCATCGTGTGATCCCCGGGTTTATCATCCAGGGTGGAGATCCACTGAGCAAAAGCCCCGACCGCAGTCTTCACGGAACCGGTGGGCCTGGCTTCAGCCTTCCCCCGGAAACCAGCGATCGCCCTCATCGTCGAGGCTCGGTTTCCATGGCCAAGGTGCCACGCTCTGAAGATTCCACGAGAGACATCACCGATAGTGGCTCACAATTTTTTATTTGTGTAGAAGACCAGGGCAGCCTGGACCGAAGATATTCAGTCTTTGGAAAAGTAGTGAAAGGGATGGATGTGGTCGATCAGATCGTAGCAGGTCCACGCGATGACCGGGATAACCCTTTAAACCCGGTGAGGATGAAAATTCGGGCCGAAGAATA
>CBDUWS010000263.1:0-3422 GCA_965370985.1 uncultured bacterium | reverse complement strand
TTTCTTTTCCTGGGGAATATTTTCCAGTGGAATGAATACGGCACATGCCACCACCGTGGTCCACAAATTTGGTTTACCAATGGCTGATTGTGTGATGTTTTGGGTCCGTACGATATCCTTGCCCATCTTGAACACTTGTTCCCGTTCTTTCCATGCCACATTAGGATCGAATTTAATGCCGAGAGTCGTAGCCAGCATTTGCGCAGCTAAGTCTTCCGTATATTCGCCCGCTTCTTCGTCTGTTTCCCCGTAAGCATGATGTTCTGACAAATACCCATAGTTATATTTTCGGCCAGAGGGAACTGCCACGCCAACAGAAGAGGAAATCAGTCGATTGCGTTCATTGGTGTCAGTGCGTGCCATCACGCAAAAGGTGATTTCTCCCGGATTAAGCAGTTTCTCTCCCCGTTTGCGTGGAATGATTTTGCAGTCAGGCGGGAGAATGGATGACACACTCACCAAATTACAGTAGGCAATACCCGCTTTCCGCAACGCTTCTTCAAAAGAGGTGAGTTTTTCTTTGTGAATACCCACACCCTTGGTAAGAAACATATGTGTTGGGACCATCGTGACTCCTTTGTTTGCGTGGTTAGTCGTGGGGGTGACATGTAGGAGATGGCCTAGATGATAACCCCAAGCGAGTCATTCTTGGCTTCTCCACATTCGAAAGCCCATTTTTAACAAGAGTTGGACGAAAGGCGCAAGGTCAGGAAAGGGAAACGCGGAAGAAGGAACAGGTCAGGATGGCGATTTGACGATCAATAATTTGGGTTCGGTCAATTCATGTATGACGTACCGGACGCCTTCCCGCCCTAATCCAGAATCTTTTATGCCGCCATACGGCATGTGGTCAGCACGAAATGTGGGAATCTCATTGACCAAGACCGCCCCTACTTCTAGGCTGGCGTACGCTTGATACATCGCATCGATGTTTTTGGTGAAAATGCCGGCTTGTAATCCAAAGGGCGAATCATTCATCTGCGCCAGGGCATCCTGAAGTTTGGTGTAGGGGCTGATAGTCACCACTGGCCCAAAGATTTCTTCGCAACAGACTTTCATGGTGCTGCTGACATTGGTGAGGACGGTGGGTTCCATCACGGAGCCCTCTCGACTTCCTCCCGTTTGGATGGCGGCACCATGGGACACCGCCTCCTGAATCCATGCTTCGACACGGATAGCAGCCTGTTCGTTGATTAATGGCCCAACCACAGTGGTGGCCAAGGCTGGATCCCCCATCGACAATGCTCGAACCTTGTCGACAAACAATGGAAGAAACCGGTCATAGTGCGATTGGTGGACAAAAATCCGTTGAACGGAAATACAGGTTTGCCCGGCATAGCCGTATCCTCCGGCCACACAGCGAGCCACTGCCATTTCAAGATTCGCGTCGGGTTCAATAATGACGCCGGCATTGCCTCCTAATTCCAATAACACGCGTTTGTGTCCGGCTTTACCCTTTAACATCCACCCCACGTTCACTGAGCCCGTAAAACTTAAGGCCTGAAAGGTCGGGTGTTCAACCATGCGCTCTGCCAACGCGTTGGTGCATGGGAGAATCGTGAGCGCGGTTGGTGGTAAATCCGTCGTCAAAAAGACTTCACCTAAGAGTAGGGCAGTTAGCGGAGTCTGAGGCGCAGGTTTCAGGACTAGGGGATTGCCCGCTGCTAAACAGGGAGCCACTTTGTGGGCCACTAAGTTCAAGGGGAAATTAAATGGCGTAATGCCCAGAACAGGGCCGAGAGGAAAACGCTTGACTGTGGCGGTGTATGCTTCCCCTCCAGGCGTGAGATCCATGGGGATGGTTTCTCCAGAAATACGTGTGCTTTCTTCGGCGGCGAGGCGAAACGTTTGAATGCCCCGGTCTACTTCGCGCCGAGCGTCTGTCAGAGGTTTGCCGGCTTCCTGGCTAAGGGTCTTAGAGAATTCATCATGCCGAGCGGCGATGCCGTCAGCTATTCGTGCCAAGGCCCGGGCTCTGGCATGCGCCGGGACAGCCGCGAGTTCTGTTGCAGCCTGTTTCACCGTTTCGATGGCCTGATCAATGTGATGGGATTCGGCTTGGCAAACCGTGGCGAGGAGATCGCCGGAATAGGGGCTGCGCACCGATTCGAAGGAAGAGGTATGGACCCAGTGGCCATTGACTAAAAACGGTTTGGCCGTGCTGGCAATCATGGGTCTGAAGATCCTTGGGTATAAGTGTGGGCGGGTTTACTCTACCGGCTGGTCGGAACTCGAGACTTTGGCAGGAACGGAAGAAGACGGCCATTGTTCGGCTTTGCGGATGAGATCGTCTGTGCCCCAATCTTTGATGGATTCCAATTTGAAGGGCTCAAATGTGCCAGTGGCTCCGCACCCTGGACAGCCTTCGACTGGAACCTTAGCCTGAAAGACTTCTTCCAAGCAGGTTAAGCACACGAACAGGTCGGGCTCACCTTCTTGACATTCAATCGGCCAAAACGACAATGATTCATTCATGAAAATTCTCTGTAAGGTTGAGATTTAGAATAAAAAAATTCTCGTAACAAAAGCAATGTACCTTGATTCACGCAATAAGATCAATCAGGTAAAACACTTGAGCGGCATGGACTCTGATTGCGGACTAACTTCAGGTTAGGAGGAAGCGGGGGCTTTCGAGTCGGACGTGGATTGAAGATTCAACAGCTTGTCAATTTCTTCTTTAAACGTTTCGAAGGGAAAGGCTCCGGGAATCAAAATAAGATTGGGTTCGTCCGGTATTTGCGTGGGGAAGAGGACAAAGGCGGGTGTGCCACGAATGCCCAGAGAACCTGCGTCCTTAAGGTCTTTTTCAATGTCGGGAAAATACTTATGGTCATCGAGGCATTGAGAGAATTGGCCTTGCGTTAATTTCAGCTCTGTGGCGAATTGCTTCAGATTTTCTGAACTAAACTGCCCATTGCTGTTAAAAAGGCGGTCATGCATGGGCCAATAGGCATTTTGCTCACCCGCGCATCGAGCTGCATCCGCGGCCCGAAGAGGGCTGCCTAACCCTCGCGGAAAGTCCCGATACACAAAACGGACTTTCCCGGTTTCAATATATTCAGATAATAATTTGGGAAACGTGTCATGAAAAAACTTTTTACAAAAATGGCAAGTGAAATCGGAATATTCCACCAACGTAATAGGGGCCTTGGGATCCCCACGTACTACATCGTCTGCTTGGATCAAAAATTCTTGTGCTTCCCCCTGTGAGGGAATGGCAATCAGCATGGTCCCGATCCATAAGCCAAGCAGGAAGAGAGTTCTGAAAGCTGTTTCGGTCTTCATTAGGAGAGACACTCCGATTCTAGATTAAATAGGTAGCTAGGATCGCTGCATTGTCGCATGCCCACCGGGACTTGTCGAGAGTGAGTCTCTTCCACTATGAAATGATACTGAAGGGATGATGTGTTTCTACCATGAAA
>CBDUWS010000262.1:0-3423 GCA_965370985.1 uncultured bacterium | reverse complement strand
ATAATATAGTTAGCCAAGTCTGACCCAGATACCCCATACACGATTACCCATAATCAGAGGGGTAGAATTTTAGGAGAATTTCAATGGTTATCAATGGTTGCCGTATTATCGACGATCCTCATAAGGCACTGGAGCCGTGCGAAGATTTCTTAGAACCGTGGAAGCGGGGCGAAGGAGGGAGCTACTGGGTCGATGTCCACTCTTACGGAGCCGATGAACTTGAAGTATGGTTGGGCAACCTTAATGTGTCCTCCCTGGCGATAGAGCGCTGCCTGGATGCCGGCCAGGCCACACGATTTATCCCACTGCATGAGTATGAGGAGGTGTTCTTCGAGTTTCCTGTTTACTCGACAGAGGGGACGTCGGAACCCGTTCACCTGTCCTTTCTCTGCACACCCAACCTTGTGGTGACCCTGCATTCCGCGCCGTTGGCAAGCCTTGATCACGCTATCAAAGGGTTAACCGTCGAAATGAACCTCTCACAGCCGACCATTTCCGCTCTGGTTGGTCTGCTGTTGTTTCTGGAATCGGCCAAGAGTCTCAGAATATCCGAAGCCCTGAAAAAGACGGTGTTCGATCTGGATGAACGCATGGACGACAACCCGGATAGTGTCAAGGCGAATGAGATTCGTGACCAAAAACGATCGCTTCGTACCCTCGACACCGTTGTCGGCGCACAGATCAGCTGCTTCGAGTATGTGGGTTCCATGAACAGGTCTTTTCTGGATTTGATGGCGCTCACGAAACGATTCCAGTTGGTCATGAGCAATGCGAGTGCGGCGAATCAGATTGTGGATCGGCTTGAAAAGACCATTTCCGACATCCATCAGCGCTTCGAGACGAACCAGCAGGAAAAAACCAACCGGCGCCTGGGGGTTTTAACGATCCTGTCGGCCATCTTTATGCCCCTGACATTTATCGCCGGAATTTATGGCATGAACTTCGACACCATGCCGGAGTTGAATCTTGCCTTTGGCTATCCGTCGGTGCTGATCTTCATGGCCCTGGTCGGAGGTGGCATGTATCTCTATTTCAAGACAAGGGGTTGGCTCGACTAACACGGGGATGAGGAAAAGGGGCCGCTTCCCTTTACCTTTGAGCGCTTTATGAGGCAACTTCAGTTAGTAATTTTGGTATTTGCGGAGGGATTCTATCACGGGATGGCACGGGGGAAGGTGATGCATCACATCAAGCCATGATTCTTTTAATCGATAAGCCTCCCGTTCACAGGGAATATACGGGAACAAGAACTTGCCGGTCGGCTTTACGCCTTCCACGAGTGGTTTCCTCAATAGTCTTTAAGACATTTGCGGCATAGTATCGTGTTCCACATCCCTTACAGACGCCGGCTGGTACATTTTTGATAAAGACATATTTCCCGCGAACTTTTTTCGAGAGGTCCACCTTTTTCCCCACGATTAGCCCGTCACAATATTCACAACATTCACCTTCCCAAAATCCCATATTAGGAGTCTTTTCTTTTTTAGTTGCGGTCTTCATATACGGTAATCACACGCACTTTCCCACGAAGTGTCATACGACAGACAATACCAATCGATCGTCCATTCAGTGTTTTCCCAATTACTTCGTATTTGCCCTCACTCGGCCATGACCGACGAATTTTCCCTGTCATAATGGCGTATTCCACATCATAGATGTCAATATCTTCCATCGACGATTCATCATCGGCATGTTCCGTCAAATAATAGAGGCCATCTTGAACAAGCTTTTGAATTTCGCGGATCTTACTCAAATGATTCCTTTGGCCTGTTCTCAGAACAATAGCACACTATTTCGATTGAGGAAATTTTGGGGCTCATCTGCATGGGCTTGTGCTCAATGCCGGCTCTCGTCTCACTGGCATCGTTCCGGTATCCCAACTCCCATTCCGGGGAGCAGGAAGGTTAATAAAGTCAGCCAAGTCTGACATTAAAGCGCACACTTCCGTTACACTCCAATTTCCGGTTGACAATCTGACCGTTATTTGACTAATAGAACCCCCTTACGGGAATATATTTCTACGGATTAATTAATCAGTTAACAAGAGGAGGTAGGGACATGAAATCACTGTTTCAGAAACTTTTGGTCGGGCTGGCCATTATGATGGTTGCCACACCTGCGATAGCCCTGGGTGCTGCCAATACAAACATGGAGATTTTGATTGAGAAAATCAAGGCCGACAAAAAGTTACTGGTTGGGATCAATATGTCCCTGACCAATGAAGAATCCAGGGATTTTTGGCCCTTATACGATGGGTATCAAAATGAACTTCAAACGGTCAATCGCGAGCTTGGGCGACTCATTGGGGAATTTGCCGAAGCATATGCAAAAGGCCCCATCCCAAACGAGACGGCCATGCAGATCAGGAATGACGTCTATGCTTTGGAAGAAAAGGAGCTGCGGCTCAAACGGACCTATGCGGGTAAAATGGATAAAGTGCTCCCGCCGTGGAAAGTGACCCGCTATATGCAAATTGAAAGTAAAATCCGGGCGTTAGTGAAGTTTGAACTGGCGCAACAAATTCCTCTCACATATTAAGCTGTTCACCACAATCACTATGTCAGGGGCGAGAAATTCCCATGCTCTCATTCAACGATGGTGTAACGCAGTGTTTATGGGAACTCCTTCGGCCTGACTCAGGACAACCTCTGTGAAATGCTTGCCTGAGTATGCCGCGCCCTATGAATCAATAACCGTCATTTTCTTCACTCTGTGAGGGGCTCAGGGTGAACTACAAGGAGGTCTCGCGATGAATTGGAAGTTATTTGTAGGAGTGTTAGGGATGGTCATGTGGGTGGGTGGGTGTGTCCAGACCCATCAAGTCAAGGAGCAGGATATCAAAACCGGGTTTCTGGTCAATTCCTATCCATTGTTACAACCCGGCGAAGAAGGGGAAGGCAATCTCGTTTATATGAATCCAAAAGCCAAGTGGAAGAACTATAATAAAATCATGCTCGATGCCGTTTCCGTGTGGTTAGGGCCAGATTCCGAGGCTCATGATACTGGTGTGATACCCCCGGATGACGTTCGGGCCCTTGCCAATTCGTTTTACAAGAAACTTTCCGAGCACTTGAGCAAGGATTACACCATCGTACAATCCTCCGGGCCTGATGTAATGCGGCTCTCTGTCGCCCTCACTGATATTGAACATGGCTTGCCTATTCTGGATACAATCTCAACCGTTGTCCTTTCACCGATCTATGCTCTGGATAAGGACAGAAAAGTGGCAAGTAGCACACATTTCTTTGTCGGCCATGCCAATGTGGAGGGGAGAATCGTGGATTCGATGTCAGGGGAACTGCTTGGAGCAGGAATTGATCAGCGGGCAGGTGGGAGGAAACTCGGTAAAGGAGTCGGGTTTTGGAGAGACGTGGAAAATGTCTTCGATTATTGGGCTGCCAAGATTCGTTGGCGTCTGTGCAA
>CBDUWS010000261.1:0-3431 GCA_965370985.1 uncultured bacterium | reverse complement strand
TTTTGTTCATCCTCCAAATCAAAATTTGTGGGTCTTTTTCTCTAACCGTTTCCCTTTTCGTGCAAATGTTTCTACTTCGATTTGGGTAAGGCGAACGGTCACCTTAGTGAAATTGTCGTCAGAAATAATTTTACTGGAATTGGCTAATCGAAAGTGGCCAGCCTGTCCACCATCGATAATGCCTTTTGTCTGAAACTGTCGAGCGGACGGGTGAGGATAAGGCCAAAAAAAGGCAGACGAAATTATAGAAATGATTTTCAAATTTGTTTGGGAAATTAGCTCTATTGAGAGTGATGCATGGACATCACCAGAGAAAAACGCCACCTTTCGAATTTGATTTTTCTCAATATGGGTAAGAATTTCCTCCCTTTGGCTTTGGAATCCAGCCCATTTGTCCTTTGATTCCTCTACCCCTAAATCCGGCGCAAATGGGACTGAGGTCACAATAATTTTTACTTGCCCTGAATCATCATTAAGCCACTGCTTAAGAGCCCGCATTTGATCAAAGCTCAGCATTTCAGATTTGCCTTCTGGAACCAAAAGCCGCTCCGTTCTGGAGTCTGTCACAAAGATATCACAACATCCATCTGAATATTGGTACCAGAGCTTATTCGGTGTCCCATCCAATCGCCCTTGCTTGATTGGGATGAGAGGACTGTGGCTAAGTTGATAGGTTTGGTAGGCATGAATGGCATTCGGGAAAAGAGTCTTCCAATCTTTGTCTGAAGATTTGGCAGGCCAATTATCTTCAATCTCATGATCATCAAGGGTCATATAGGTAGGAATTTGACTCATCAATCTGCGAATATGTTCCTGAGAAAACGCATCTCGATATCGTTGATAAAACTGGCTAACTGATTTATCTGGATTCAACGCGTTCAGGTCGTCGGCATAAATTTGATCTCCCATCATGATTATCTGATGGACTTCTATGCCATCTTTTTGGATTAATTTTTTCAAAATCGTTTTGAATATTTTATCTCCACGATCATCAAAGAAATTACCAAGGAATGTTTTCAGTAAATATCGACACGATCCAATAACAAGCGTCCGCGCCTTTTTTTTATTCGCAGATGCGGTGAGAAACTGCCCCGCACTAACTCCATCCCAGTCAGAATCCTGAAATTTCTCATCTATTAACTCCGCATCGGAAAAAAAGTAGCCTATTTGGTACTCATAACGCTGCTCGGGTTTTAATTTTTCCAGAATAGCAATACCGGTCAAATCAAAATTCGGATTCATCTTAAATGTTATATTTTTATTCCATGGGTCACTCCCCTGTTTTCGAAAGCGTAGGGCACCAAAACAGCGCCTAGGCTTGTCTTCAATGATATGAGCCTTCCCACGCCCCCAGATTCGTACTCGGGTGGGGGTAGTTTCTCCGACAATAGGACCTACCGTTAATGGGTGAAGTTTCATAATTTCTCCATCCGATTGAAAGTTATAGGAAACAAAGGGTTATAAGAATAAAAACAAGAGGTTGAATCGTCCAGAGGAGCCCATTTCGTCAAAGATGAGTCCATGATAATGTATTGTCAATTGGGTTTGTCGCAATTTTGACTTGAATGAGTTTTGGGGTGAGTCATTCCCGATTGGTAGCGGGATTAGGAAGCCAAAGCATAGAACTGTTCGGCCACACTAAGGGCCTCACCCTTGAGGCCTCCCATCTTACATTCCTTGATCATTCGCATCAACTCGATGCCAGCAAGGGTATGTTGGGCTGCGTGAAAGCAGTGGAAGGCCAACATCGGACGGGTGATCCGTTTAATTCCGCGATGGTCCTATTCCACGGTTTCTAGGTCGAAGAGAAGTTCGGTTGGATTGTGTTAAGAATTCCTGCCCCTGTAGAATTTAAGAATATCCCTGATAACACCCAACTAAAGATATGCTACGAATTTCTGATGGCTTGAAATAATCGGCTGCTTTGCGCCAAGAAAATAAACCTGTCACATTTTTTCTTATGCACGACCCATCCCGAGGGACAACTTATCGCCTGTTGGATCACCTGAACCGCCTCATCTGCCGCGTTCTGTATCATGTCACGCCACAGTCTCCCTCACCTCTGCCGAAGAGTGGCCCCGTGCTATTGGTGTCCGATCACTCGTCATACAGCGATCCCATGCTGTTGGCCGCCACAGCTAATCGTCCCATCATTTTCCTCACTGCCCGAGAGGTGTATCAACGCCGCGACATCAGATGGCTATGCGAGATAGCCCACTACATCCCAATCAACCGAGGCACCCCTGATGTGGGGGCCGTGCGGGCCATGCTCCGTGCCTTACGGCAAGGTGAGGTCGTCGGCATCTTCCCGGAAGGGGGCATCGACCAACACCGCAATGAGAGCGGACATCTCGGCATCGGCTATCTGGCACTCAAGACTGGTGCGCCCGTGGTCCCTGCCTCCATTGCTTGGGAACAAACGCGGCCCCTACAACTTGGCAGGAGCCTCATAACGCCAGGACGGGCCGTCGTACGATATGGCCCGCGCATTGTGTCACAATTTGATCCCGCCCCTACTCGTGAAAAAATACACGCAGTGACCGCAACTATCATGCACGCCATTCAGGACATTCGAACAGGCAAGGTATAGGAGGGTCTAATCTAAAAAGGGGTAGTGCCCCCCTTTCTTGTGCCATTTTTCGATGGTTATATTCCTTCAGTTTCTATATGAAGAGTTCTCCCGCAGTGTTTGCAATGCACGGCATCGGGATCATGCCGTTTGAGCCCACAGTCTGGACAGCCATATTCCACCTTGGCAGGCCGAAATACCGCTTGTAAAAGCTTAAGGAACAACGCAACGCCCAACACCATAATGACGACCGCTAATAAGCGCCCAATATCGCCACGCAAAGTGATATCCCCAAAGCCCGTGGTCGTCAACGTCGTCACGGTAAAATAGAGAGCGTCTGTGTAACTGGTAATTTGTGGATTCACATCATGCTGAAAGACATAGACCAGCGCCGTAACAACAAAAATGAACACGAAAAGGTTTAGAACGCCTTGAATGACCCCCTCATTTCGAGCAAAAAACTTGTACTGACTCCGGAGATCTTTTAGGAGATGGTAGGAGCGTAATAGCCTGAGGGACCGGAACACCCGCAAGAATGCGAGATTTTCGATGATCGTCGCGGCAAGAAGCGCAAGAATAACCACGATGTCTAAAAGAGAGATCGGCTGAATAAGGAAACTAAGTCGATTGTTTGCGAGAAATAATCTGGCGGAAAAATCCAAGCTCAGAACAAATGCGATAATAAAATCTAGGGTTATGATCCAGACAGACAACTCCACCATTGAGGTAACGATAAAAAAGCTTATGGTTACGAAATCGAAGGCAATAAGCCCAAACCGGAAATAGACAGATTTTTCACTCGCTCCATAATAGAGGTCGTTTAATTGTTCTCTGTACTCAAGCATTCCGAAACCTGTAGATT
>CBDUWS010000260.1:0-3451 GCA_965370985.1 uncultured bacterium | reverse complement strand
TCGCCCCGGCTTTATATTCATTCATTATTTCAAGAGTTCTCTCTTATAAACCGAAAAGGAAGAGTACTTGAGTTTACCTTACCGTTGTAGGAGCTTCTCATATGGGTTCAAGTCGGATTTTTATTCTTCTTACGCTGCTTATCATTGGAGTAGTGGTGGGCGGTCAGGAAATTTTCAGTCGGGTTCCCTTGGACCAAGTTCTACTCAAGGCCGGATCAGGCCTTCCAACTTCTGGAAACATGACGGCTGGCTCAGAAGATTCGATTATCCCATTGGAGCATCAAAGCGGGGTATGGGTTGCGCAAGTGGAATTTAATGATTTACATCAGGCCAAACTTATCATCGATACCGGAGCGGCATTCACCACTATTTCCGAAGATTTGGCTTTTGATGCAGGCATTCAGCCGGACCCAAGAAGTCCTTACATCAATTTGTATACAGCTGGTGGAAAGGTCCAAGCCAAAATGGGAATTGCCCCAAGAATCCGCGTAGGCCATGCAGGGCGTGATGATGTACGTGTCGTTATTCATACCATCCCCAATCTTCCAGAGGGTATCGATGGGCTTCTAGGACTCAGCTTTTTTGATCGCTTTATAGTTCGGCTCGACCATTCTCAGCGTGAACTTCATCTCACTCCAAAAACGTCCTAACCATGGCCTTACTTGCCTGACAAAGTTGAATCGACTTTTCTCCCCTAGCGTTCACAGATTCATCCCAACACCTGCAATCCCAAATCTCTCCTTGACAGTCTGCAAAGGCAGTATGGTAATACTACCTGTTGCTCAAACGAACAGGATCAAACTATGCGATTTTTCATGTATGCTGACAATCTCAACCCCACCCAACTGAAACGACGTGCGCCAGAGCACAAATTTTTATTCAAGGCTTACCTTCCGGATCACACCATTACATTCGGACGATGGTCTAATCAGTGGCGATGCGGGCTCGCGACGATCACGCCTTCAGCTGGCGAACGTGTATGGGGCGCGGTATTTGAATTAACGCCGGAAGACGTTCAGGAGCTAGACAAATTCGACGGTGATCTACCGGAAGAAGCCTTTCGACATGTTGAAATCAATGTGTTTACGGAAGACGACCAAAAAGAATTTGTGAGTACACATGTCGCACAAGCAATCGGGAAATTCAAAGCCAAAGAACATTATTTGGATTGGGTCATGACCGGCATTCGACATTGGAAATTACCAGAAGAATGCATAGACAGTTGGGATCTCTCCCGCAGTCGGTAACGCCACAATCACTAGACATCTTCGATCCTATTCCAACACTCTTTCACACGCCATCACGATAAGGAGATCCCATGCCAAAACCAAAATATCATATCCTTGTTTGTACGAACTCTCGCCCTCCTGGACATCCGAAACCCTCTTGTGGTGCGGCCGGCGCCCAGGATTTACTCATGGCGTTAAATATGGGGTTAATTGAACGCGGTATTCAACCAGGGGAAGTACTCGTCACAGGTACCACCTGTCTTGGCCCCTGCGAACAAGGACCGAATGTCGTAGTATACCCAACAGGCACCTGGTATTCCCAGGTTAAAGATTCTGACGTAGCGGTCATTTTGGACGAACATATCAAAAAAGGTGAACCCGCGACACAACTCAATCCCGATTCGGTGTGGTCCTGATTTTCTGTCTCACAAAAGTTCTGGCTCATGGGTGATCATCGACCTCATGCGGAACATGAGTCTCATGCACACCATGAGGCACCATCTCATCTTTCCCATAAAGCCCTGGGGTCGATCTCTCTGGCTTGTATAGTCGTAACCTGTAGTGATACTCGAACACAGGACACCGATACCAGCGGAAAGCTTATCTGCCATCTACTCAAAGAACAGGGGCATTCGATCGCCCAATATCATCTCATCAAAGATGAACCAGAGGATATAACCCGCCTTCTAGAAGAAGCAGCACTTCAGACGGACAAGCAAGTCGTCATCATCAACGGCGGGACGGGCATTTCCCGTCGCGATTCTACATTTGAAGCGGTGGATGGTTTTCTACAAAAACGGCTGGATGGATTTGGGGAGTTGTTTCGTTTTTTGAGCTATCAAGAGATCGGCTCGTCCGCCATGTTGAGCCGCGCAACAGCGGGCATTCATGGACATCTGATTATTTTTTCCATCCCTGGTTCACAAGGCGCCGTTCGGCTGGCCATGGAGCAATTGATTCTTCCCGAGGTAGGTCATATTGCCGTTGAACTCACAAAATAGGTTTTTGTAACTATTAGGTATGCGAGGTTAATACACCATTTTGCCTTCGGCAACCATCACAACCTGCCCACCGACTTTGATATTTTGAATCATATCATCATCGGAAAAGACTTGAACGAGAATCCGAGAGGGGCGTTCAATTTCATAGCCTTGCTCTATCACCACTTCCGTGGTCGGCCCCACCTCCACCACCCCGTTTTTCACCAAATACGCTCCTAACGCCCCACTGGCACTGCCGGTCGCGGGATCTTCAGGAATCCCAATCGGATCGGCAAACATGCGGGTATGCACTGTGGAATTTTCTTCGAGAGTCATGGTGGTATACACCATGATGCCCTTTGTGCCTAAACGGGCACAGACGTCTCGAATAGCTGAATGATTCACCTGCATGGACTTGACCGCCGTGAGAGTTCGGATCGGCACGATTAAGACCGGCAACCCCGTTGAAACCACTTCCACGGGAAAGGGAGAATCAGTAATAAGAGATTTGTGTACGCCTAACGCCTTCGCCAGTTCATAAATTATCTCCACCTCGCTCACCACCTCCAGATATTCTGGAGAAGGTTGAGACATCACCACCTGTTCAATCTGCCCTTTCAAAATAATGAGCTCAAGCGGAAAGACCCCCAAATGACATTCATAGAATATTTTGGTCACGGGATCCTGCAAGGGGAGGCGCTTAAGTACTCCAAGCACATAGAACGTACCCAACACGGGATGCCCGGCAAATGGAATTTCCTGTGAGGGTGTAAAAATGCGAATCTTTGCGGCGGCTCGCGAATCTTTCGGTGGCAGGACAAAAACAGTTTCCGAAAGGTTCATCTCTCGTGCAATTTGCTGAAATTCCCGATCGGTCAATTCACCAGCATCAGGAAATACGGCAAGGGGATTCCCCCCAAAAGGCTCGCTCGTAAAGACATCAGCTTGATAAAATTGAAGCCAATTTCTGGAAGGATCCATAATAAACTAGAGAGACCTTCTAAGAGGGATTAGGGGAATCTTACGAAAAATTCAATACTACCCTTACTGTATCTCCCCCGTAACCATACAGTCTTCATAAACTCTTTGCCATTCAGGATCATCTCTACCCCCTAGTTCCATATCAGTCGTTTTTTCACATCTAAAGGAATCGTTTTCTCTTTCTTGTTGACTGAACGTCTCTTTGTTTTCAAGACTTGCGGAACACCCAAGGGTCGTAAACAGCAAAAGGAAAAACCAAAG
>CBDUWS010000259.1:0-3452 GCA_965370985.1 uncultured bacterium | reverse complement strand
AGTTTCGAGTTTAAAGTTGGGAGTTTAAGGTTTCGAGTTTGGAGTTTCGAGTTGTAAGATGATTATGAAATTGTGGAAATGGTTTTGGAGCCCCACCGGTAAATATTCCTGGGGAGCTATCTTGATAGTAGGTGGATTCGCCGGGATTATTTTCTGGGGGGGATTCAATACGGCTATGGAGCAGTCCAATACGCTCTACTTCTGTGGCAACATGTGCCATGAAATGACAGACTTCGTCATTCCGGAATATCAGCAATCCATTCACTACACCAACGCCAGAGGTGTGCGCGCCATCTGCTCCGACTGTCATGTGCCCAAAGAGTGGGGGCCAAAGGTCATCCGGAAGATTAAGGCCACAGGGGAGTTATGGGGCAAAATCACAGGCTCCATCAACACGCGTGAAAAATTCGAGGCCAAACGCGAGAGACTTGCATTAAAAGTATGGCTGGAGATGAAAGAGAATAATTCCCACGAATGCCGGAACTGTCATTCCTATGAAGCTATGGACTGGCATGCGCAATCTCTCGTTGCGCAGCGTGAAATGCAAAAAGGGATGAAGGAAGGCAAGACCTGCATCGATTGCCACAAAGGCATTGCCCACAAGCTGCCTGAAGGCTACGAGGAAGATACCCCTGTTTATGAGGAAGACCTTAAAAGACTATAGAGGACACGTGAAGACGGTAAATCCAACTTTTTAGGAATTCGTTCCCTTTCCTTAATTTTGAAATTTTCAATTTACCTTGTTTGGTCCCGGCTAGGCCGGGTTAGGTATTATTCAGGGCTGTAAAATGATTTTCCCCATTACCGCGCGGGATTCCAGCAACTCGTGAGCTCGGGCAGCCTCTTCAAGGGGAAGGCGCTCAAAAATTTGAGGCTGAATTCTCTTCTCTGCTAAATCCTTCATGAGAGTCGTGATGGATGCCTTCATTAATTCACCGTCCGCTTGAATAATACTGAACAAAGAAAAGAATCTGATCCCTACACTTCTTCCTAGATGAGGGAACAACTGCTCAGTTAAATTTCCTTCTGGATTCCCTCCTGCAAAGCCATACCAAATCACCTGACCAAAATGGCCTAGCATTTCGATATCCTGTCTCAATGTTTGACCGGCGACCGAATTGAATATCAGGTCCACACCTTTTCCCTTTGTGAGATCACGAACCTGCTGAACGAGATTGTCTCCTTCAGTAATAAGATGATGTACGCCCTGCTTTTTGGCATACCGGGCTTTTTCTGAAGAGCTTGTTACCCCGATCAGCCGGATTCCTAGCGGTTTCGCTAACTGTGCCAGGGCTGTCCCAACCCCACCCGCGGCAGCATGGACAAGAAGGGTCTGTCCTGCACTGATCCGGGCCATGGTATGCAGGAGGTGGTAGGCTGTCAGATAGGCGACCGAAAGGGTTGCGGCTTCATCCAGGTCAATACCTTCTGATATTGGGAAAACCGAGTCCGCATCAGCAACGACGTATTCGGCATAACAGTGGGAGCAACAGACTATAACGGGTTTCCCGGGTTGGACGTGGGTGACTTTCGGGCCAACCTTTTCCACAATTCCGCTGCCCTCCAGCCCGGGAATTGTCGGTAGAGCAGGCATGGCGGAATACGTGCCCTTCCGTAGCATGGTATCGGCAAAATTCACCGAGGCCGCCTTCATTCGTACCAATACCTGACTCTCATTCGGGATTGGAGTATCGACGTTCACCAATTTCAGCGAATCGAAAGATCCCGTTTTTTGAATTTGAATGGCCTTCATTGTGTGACGTCCTACGGGTCTGTGCGGTAGGTGGTGATGAGGATGAGTTCCCGATTCACCAAGCGAGTATGATAACCCGAGTGAGCAACGGAACCAGCCGAGTAAGAACGCCCTAACGTGTTTTGCGATATCGACGAATGAGGGCGTTGGTGGAGCTGTCATGGCGCAGCTCCGGCTCCGTCCGGGTTTCGAGTTCCGGCATAATGCGCTTGGCGAGAACCTTTCCGAGTTCCACCCCCCACTGATCAAACGAATTGATATTCCAAATCGTTCCTTGCACAAACACCTTGTGTTCATAGAGGGCAATCAGCTTCCCAAGCACGGCGGGGGTGAATTTTGTTGCCAGGATCGTGTTGGTAGGGTGATTGCCTTCGAAGGTCCGATGGGGAACTAAAGAAGGAGAGACACCTTCGGCCTGGACTTCTTCCGCAGTTTTCCCGAATGCCAGCGCTTCGGTCTGGGCAAAAATATTGGCCATGAGAAGATCGTGGTGTGGCCCAAGGGGATTGAGGGATTGGCAAAAACCAATGAAGTCACAAGGAATCAACCGGGTACCCTGATGGATAAGTTGATAGAACGCATGCTGGCCATTGGTGCCGGGTTGCCCCCAAATAATCGGCCCCGTGCTGTAGTCGACAACCTTCCCATCCAGGTTGACATGTTTCCCGTTACTTTCCATGTCCAATTGCTGGCAGTAGGCGCTCAAACGCCACAAGTATTGATCGTACGGAAGAATCGCATGGGTCTCAGCACCAAAAAAGTTTGCATACCAAATCCCAAGCATACCAAGAAGAACGGGCAGATTTTTGTCAAATGGCGCGGTTTGAAAATGTTCGTCCATCGCGTGGAATCCGGCCAACATGTCTCGAAAATTTTCAGGGCCAATGCCGATCATAACCGAAAGGCCTATCGCAGATTCGTAAGAATAACGGCCTCCCACCCAGTCCCAGAACTCGAACATGTTGGCGGTATCGATTCCAAATTTGGCCACCCCTTCCTCGTTGGTAGAAACCGCGACAAAATGTTTCGCCACAGCCTTTTGGTCACCAAGAGCTTTGAGGCACCAATCTCGTGCTGATTGGGCATTCGTCAGAGTTTCCAGAGTCGTGAACGTTTTGGAACAGATGATGAAGAGTGTTTCCGCCGGATCGAGATCTCTGGTGGCTTCGGCAATATCCGTCCCGTCAACGTTCGAGACAAACCGGAGAGTCAGGTTCCTATCGCTATAATGCTTGAGCGCTTCATACGCCATCATCGGACCAAGATCGGAACCTCCGATACCGATATTGATGACATTACGGATGCGCTTTCCCGTGTAACCCTTCCATTCACCATTTCGTACGCGATTGGCGAAGTCGGTCATTTTATCCAGAACAGCGTGAACCCCCGGGACCACGTTTTCTCCATCGACAACAATGCTTGTGTCTTTGGGTGCGCGGAGGGCTACATGCAGAACTGCGCGTTGCTCGGTGATATTGATTTTCTCCCCGTTAAACATGGCATCAATTCGTCTCCGCAAATCTGAGGATTCTGCCAAGTCCAACAAAAGTCGAATGGTGTCGTCCGTAACCCTGTTTTTGGAATAATCCAAATAGATCCCCAAGGCTTCCATGGAAAAACGCTCTGCACGACGGGGATCCTCTTTAAACAGATTTCTAAGATGGAGCGGTTGGACCTTTCGATAATGTTCTTCTAGCGC
>CBDUWS010000258.1:0-3460 GCA_965370985.1 uncultured bacterium | reverse complement strand
TCCGGATGAAAACGATACCCTTTTCGTTGTTGAATATCTCGACTTTCTAAAAGTGGTACGAGTTGGCCGGTTGGGTGCAAATAGAGGCCACGAAGAGGCACGGATCGTTTCGTGTGGCGGATAAGATGACAGGCAGTTGAGCGAATCGACGTTAACCAATCGGCTAGTTCTTGTGGGTTTCCAATTGAGGCTGAAAGAAGAAGCAGGCGCGTTTGAGTTGGGCACAGAATGAGTGTTTCTTCCCAGACGACCCCTCGTTCAGGGTCTGCCAAATACTGCGATTCATCAAGGATCACTAATCCTAGGGTATGGAGTCGTAGGTCAAGATCCCCGCTGGTTGCATCATAAAGAATATTCCGCAAAATTTCCGTTGTCATGATGAGAAGTGGGGCTTGGGCGTTGTTTCGGCGATCTCCCGTGAGAATTCCAACCTGATCAGGTCCAAAACATTGTGAAAATTCCATGTATTTGGTGTTGGAGAGGGCTTTGAGCGGCGAAGTGTAAATCACCGTTTGATTGGAAGCCATAGCCTGCTTAATGGCTTCGATGGCGACGAAGGTTTTGCCGCTTCCAGTCGGGGCACTCACTATCACATCTGTATGTGCAATAGCCTCCACGGCTTCCTGTTGCCAGTCATCTGGAATGAAAGGCATGGGTTCAGGGACTCCTATCCCATCGAGAATCTCTTGGAGCTGCAGTGGGGGAGTAGAGGATTCATGACCGTGTGGTGATTTTGGAGAAGAATGCTTGGGGTAGAAGGGAGAACGAGTTTCACTGGGTGAGCGAGTCTGTGGAGTGCCACCCACGGGTTTCTTAGTAACGGGAGCCATGCGTTGCAGGTCCGTGGCGATGGCCATCTTTTGCTCTGCTGGGAGTGTCAGCATGCATTCAATGAGTTGAACTTTTCCCAGTCGGAAGTGACGATGAATACGCCCTCTCGCTAACTGATGTAGATTTTTCACAGGTAAGGGTTGCAGCTCCAGCTTCAGATCTTCGTTGTTCATGGGTGCCTTTTTTCCTGGATGACTATGGCAGTTCAGCCAAGACTTCCCGACGCATGTTCACCATGGCTAGATGAGCTGTATCGGCCAAGCCCGGATGCGTACCTTTGAGCCCATAGATTTGCGAAAGAAATTCCAATGTTCTGGCCAGTAACCGATAGACATCTCCTTCGGCCATGGATGTTGATCGAACTAATGAGGCCCAACTGAGTTCGGTTTGTCCAATCCATCGTTCAGCTATTGCAGCCACATCAGAGCGCAACAAGGGTGCAGGTTCATAGGCACTGAGCGAATCTGCCACTTGTCGTACTTGAGCGAGCACAGAAGACAGACCGGGCGTGAGACGCATATAGGAACTTGGGCGATCATCATCATGGGCAATGCTGGCCATCACGCCAGCCAACAAGTTTGGTGCAATACCGGAAAAGGCGTCCATCCGAATAAGTTCGGTAATGAGCAAAGAATGGTTAATGCGAATCAGTCGTGCCCATTCACCGTCGGCGGTCAATTGAAAGCTGGCCGTGATATAGCCGAATTTATGTAGAATATCGCCCCTTCGTCGAAATTGATGCCAAAGACCATCCCGTAAGGCTTGAATCGTTTTGGTGATTTGTTGGGCTTTGAGTCGAAGGTGTGAGGCCAGAGGGAAATCTTTTTTACAGGCGGCATGTGATGGGCAAGTAGGACAAGCAAATTGATCCGTTAAGATTTCTGTTAAGAGTGGGTCCTCTGGCTCTTGATTGGCTTCAAAAATGGGCACGGTTGGCAACCGGGCCGGCAATTGGGAAAGCACGTTTTTGAACTGATGAAGTGTTGATGGCTGACACCATGGCAAGGTCCGAATGGGTTGAAATTCATAGACGTGATCATAGATTTCTACCACTCTTTGTGCTTGGCATTCCCCGGTCGTTCCTCTGGCATGAATGACTGACAACATGGGGGTACCGGTACCACGGCTTCGATATTGGCGAAGAATAATAGCCGGACCTTTGGCTAGGCCAATCAGTCGTCCCGAAGTGAGAAAGGGTAAACAGGCTGTTAGATAGGGGGTGTCGTTATTCGGGACTGGTCGTCGGTGGGCATTGCGGCGGCGGGCCAAATCAAATACTTTCCATTGGGCCACCCAATCCGCGCATTCTCTTGGGCCGTAGGGCGCCAATTGTTCCTGCACCTCATCCAAGCGATCTTGATGAACAGCTGCTCGTTTATTCAGTTGAAACTGAGCAAAGCTTTTGGCCAAAAGCCCTTCAATTTGATCGAGGGTATGGGCTTTTAGCAGGTTCAATACCATGGGATAGGAGACCACGAATTGGCTATCAATTGGTTCTGGGTGGCCGGTGAGTCCTTTTCCCAGGACATGCAGGTCAATATAGGGCGATGGTGTCACGACGACAAATCCCACAAAGTCTTTTCCTCGTCGGCCACCACGTCCGGCCAGTTGTTGAATTTCACTGATAGTTAAGTCTGTAAAGTCTTGGGATTTGCGAACACTGGATTGACTAATGACCACGGTGCGTGCGGGAAAGTCGACTCCAGCCGCGAGTGTGGTGGTGGCAAAGACGGCATCCAACAATCCCTGGCGCATCAATTCTTCAATAGCCATTTTCCAGGAAGGAAGATGGCCTGCATGATGGGCGGCGACGCCATAGTCTTGTACCACCGGAATGAGCGGATGATTGGTGATACTGGGAAATTCTTTGGCGAACTGGTCCAGAAATGTACGAATTTCTTCTGAGCGTGTGGCCGACACGCCTGCTGAGCTATGGATAAAGGTGTCGATGGCCTCATCACATCCTCGGCGAGAGGTCAAAAATATAATGACAGGGGTTAAACGATGTCGGCGAAGAATATCGACGAGATCAATCGGATGAATGGCGGGTGGCATGGAAGATTGAAGTGTATCAGGAGTGGAAAGGGAAAGACACTAAGAAAGCTTATGTGAGTGAAACACCAACAAACGATTATTAGGGTGTACGGTATCGCTTAAAGATGAGTTGGTCGCAGCGAATAATACGACCGAATGCCATAGAAAAACTTTTAAGCTTGCATTCGATGGGCCGATAAGGTTCTTAAGATTATGGCAATTGATGTAATTGTACGAGGAAGTCAAGGGGCCACGGTGGTGGACTTCCATGGCCGGCTTGATATGCATTCTCGGTGGCATGTGAAAGCGATTATCAATCAATGCTGCCATACGGAATTCGAACATCTCATTTTAAATTTACAAGGGTTAACGTTTGTGGATAGTGCCGGTCTTGGATTCTTGGTATTGTCCTCGCAGAAATTTAAAGAATTAGATCGGCGGATTACCTGGATCGAACCGCAAGGCTTTGTCGGCGATTTGATTAAGAATTTACAACTCCATGAACTTATTGCGATTTGTCCAACCGAACAAGACGCATTATCCTAAATTTCAATCAACGGAACAGAGAGTCTTCGCATGATAATCATGGGATTTT
>CBDUWS010000257.1:0-3468 GCA_965370985.1 uncultured bacterium | reverse complement strand
AATCAAAGGAAAGCATCATGAGCAAACAAGCCAATCCCACAGTCATCGGGGGGTTTGTCCTTGGTGCGGTCGTTTTGCTGATCGTCGGTGTCGTCGTCTTTGGAGGAGGGAGATTTTTTTCTGAATCCAAGACCTATGTCTTATATTTTGATGAAAATATTAAAGGGCTCAACATTGGCGCTCCTGTGAATTTTAAAGGAAGTCGAGTTGGAACGATCACAGGTATCAAAGTACTTGTCGATGAGGCAAACAAATCGATTCGTATCCCCGTTTATATGACGTTTGAAGATAATCGGATTCAAAAGGTTGAGCCCGAACCTACCTTTATGCCCCTCAAAGATGGGCAATTTGGTGATTACCTGATTTATGAGCGGGGACTACGTGCGCAGTTGCAAAGCCAGAGTCTCGTAACGGGTCAACTGGTTGTTGAACTGAATTTTCATCCCGATTCGCCTATGAATTTTCATGATTATCCGGACCCTCACCCGGAGTTTCCAACCATTCCTTCCGTGACTCAAGAGATCGTAGCGACTCTTGAAGACTTAAATCTGGACGAATTGGTGAACGCTGCGATGGGGGCATTAAAGGGTTTTGAACAGTTAGCCAATTCCCAGGAGACCAAAGCCTCATTGCAGAATTTGAATGCGGCGATGGAAAGTATAAAAAATTTGGCGAAAAATCTGGATGCCAGCTTCGCCGGACTTAAGGAAAATGTGAAAGAGGTGTTGGAGACTGGTCAGTCCACCCTTGCACAAGCTGAAAAAACCCTTGCCATGGAAGAAGGGGCATCCGGTCGTTTAGCGGCTAAACTTGAAGATACCTTTGATGCGACTCGTGCGGCCATGGACCAAGCTCAGGTCACGCTGACCCTTGAAGAGGGAGCCGCCGGTCGCTTGATGGTCAGATTGGAAAAGACAACCAAAGCTGCCCAGGCTGCACTGATACAGGCACGGCGAACGCTGAAAGAAGCTCAGGATGCGGTCGGCGAAAATTCCACGTTACGATATGAATTGGGTAATACGCTCGAGGAGCTTTCTTCTGCGGCCCGATCGATTCGGATTATGGCTGATTATCTCGAGCGCCACCCCGAAGCCCTTATACACGGAAAAGGGACTGGAGGAAAGTGAGATGACCCATCGATGTGAAGCAATTGTTGTGTGGGGAATGGTATGCCTTTGTGCAACCCTTCTTGCCGGCTGCCCAAGTACCCAGCCATCCAGGTTTTATGTCCTGAGCCCGCTCTCATCTCCGGAGCAAACGGGTAATGCTTCGTTGGGACACGATGCCATTGCCATCGGGATTGGTCCGATTGAGATTCCGGCCTACCTCGATCGACCGCAAATTGTGAAACGCAGGAGTTCCCATGAACTTGAACTGGCCGAATTTCATAAATGGGGGGAACCGCTGAAAGCGAATATTTCACGTGTGCTTGGCGAAAATCTTTCGGGCCTTCTTTTGACAGATGAAATATATCTTTTCCCCTGGAAACGATCGGCCCCATTTCATTACCAGGTTCTGGTTCGTATTACGCGTTTTGATACCTCTCCGGAAGGAGACGCCATTCTTAACGCCCGTTGGGAAATTCGGGCTTACAATGAAAGAGATGTTCTGGCTATCCGTCGATCCCATTTCCGGACTCCGGAAAGTGGCCAGGGATATCAATCAACGGTTTCGGCCATGAGCCGGAATCTTGATGATCTCAGTCAAGTCATTGCGACGACCATCAAATCGCTTCATTCGAACCAACCAATGAAATAGCGATTTCTTTCCTTCACGTTCTTTCTCACCATATCTCTGGCCGGCACAACAACGTCCCCTTTAACCTAAAAACAGCAATTGGATCACGAAAGTCTGCATAAGCTCTTCACGCACCTAGGAAATTCAAAAAATCTCTCATCACCCAAAAGGTGACCACGAGTTTTGTGAATTCCCTATGCACGTAAATATCTTATACAGCTTTTTCGCGCTCAACTGCCGTTTTTAGGTTTGAAAAATGGCTGGCAAATGTATGGACAAATGAATAGGCTCATGATAGTATGAAAATCCAAACGCTAGGATTCGATTGGGATTCCGGCAACAGGCGGAAGTGCCGCAAGCACGGTTTGCGCCTTGATGATATTGAAAAGTTTTTCCGGCAGAGCAGCCTGTTTGTCATGCCGGATATTCATCACTCCCGATCGGAGGAAAGGTATATCGCCTTCGGCCCGTCCCCCAAAGGGCGCCCCATGCTGGTAGCTTTTACCTTTCGTAGCCGTGAGGAGGAGATACTGATCAGGCCCATCAGCGCCCGATATATGCATGAGAAGGAGGCAAAGGAATATGAAGAAAAAGGCACCGAGATTTAATTCCGATAAGGAAGCCGAACAGTTCCTTGAACAGGATCTGACGGATTATATTGATCCGCGAAAAGCCCAACGGGTGACATTCGAGTTTCTCCCAAAAACCGAAAAGGTCAATCTGCGATTTCCGCCGGAATTGCTTACGGAAGTCCGGAAAAAAGCCGCCAGACAGGGTATGTCCTACCAGAAATATATCCGCAAGACCGTGGAGGAATCTTTAAGCACAAGATGAAAGCCTGATTCTTCCCACGGCATACGGACCTTGTTCCCGTATGGTCAAAAAATTCAAAACCCGCTGTTTGTAGTGGTCCAATGAAAGTGGACAGGGAGAAAAGAGGGCCATGGCACTTCCCCATAGCCATGTTCGGGTGTGTAACACCACTTGTCTTACAAGGGTTCAGCCTTATCTGTATGTGATGGCTGGTCTACTTCCAACCAGGCTAAGAACAGTTTATACCCCAATGTCAAAACCACGGCTCCAATAAATAAGCCAATAATTCCGGATAGCAGCATTCCCCCGATGGCACCCATGAAAATCACCACCATTGGAACTTCGAGACCTCGTCCCAGGAATACGGGTTTGAGTATGTTATCGATCACACTAACGAAAATGGACCATATCAGAAACAGGACGGCTGTCACGGTATCAGTTGTTGAGAACACATAGAGGACTACCGGGATCATGATCGGAAGAACGCCAATCTGGATGACCCCCAGGATGAGACACAAAAATGCCCAGAATCCTGCTGCAGGGATTCCCGCGATAAAGAATCCCAGCCCTGCAATGCACGACTGAATCAGGGCCACCCCCAAAACGCCACGCGCTACGCTTCGCACGGTGGCTTCAGCGAGGTCAACGAGTTCGGCTCCCCGGTCTCCAGCGAGACGTTTGCCGATACTGTGCGCAAGGTGAAAACCAGGAGTTGAGTGAGCCAGGAGCACCCCGGCAATAATGACGGCCACGAAGAATTGTAAGATGGCCAGTCCCGTTCCTGTCACCACAGACAGAAGCCATTTGGCCAGCATCATGATCTGAGGTTCAATTTGGGCCAATGCCCCCTGAATATTAACGGAAGCCAGGCTCCAGATGTTGGCTAAAGGCTCCCCAATCAACGGCCAGGTCTCAAGG
>CBDUWS010000256.1:0-3490 GCA_965370985.1 uncultured bacterium | reverse complement strand
TTAATGCCCCCATTCAGACCATGCGACAAGAAGAGCCCTCAGCACATCGCGTCGGTGTATTTGGCCAACCAATCGATTGTCTTTGATAACCGGCAAACGTTTAAAAGGTTTATTCACGAACATTTCAGCGATTTCGATCATGCTCGAATCCACATCAACGCTTGTGACATGGGGATTCATAAAATCTGCGACCTTCCCGCCCCAGTGATCATGGTAGGCGGCATTCAGCGCGACTTTCAGGCAGTCCTTCTCAGACAGATATCCTACAATATTTCCCCGGTTGTCTACCACGGCTGACCCGGACAGTTTATGGTCCAGGAGCACCTGTATAGCATCCTTGATCTCCTGCCCCGGGTTGAATGTCACCAGGCTTGCTCCCATGAATTCTCTCACTGTTAATTTTCTCCTCATGATGTCTCCTTGTAATCTATCTGCGAGCGGAGGCTGGCTCAGGTCGGCAGATATGAGGCATGTCCACATGCTGCCTCGAAGACTGACAGATCTCTTTTTCATTGGGATCGCAAGGTTCCGAACAACCGCTACAGTCTAACCCCAGACGACTGAGTGTATCGAGCCCACCACAACTGCCTTTGATGGGTGATCTTCCCCGGAGCACCCCAACCCCCATTCCAAGGAGTGCGATGACCATGACGACAAAACTGATGAGGAAGATTTCCATAGTGATCGTCATTAACTTCTCAAGAATGGCTCAAGTTCAGGAGTCATGGTTTCCTCAAAACCTTTTTGGGTTCGGGAAACAAACAGCACAGGAAACTTTTCTTGGACAGCAAGTTTGTAGCCATCCTCAGGCCCCAAGACCATCAGCCCTGTAGCAAGGGCATCGGCTTCCATACACGAGGCTCGCACGACCGTCACGGAAGCTAATTGGTGGGTGACCGGTTGTCCTGTTTGAGGGTTGATGGTATGGGTAAATCGTTGCCCATTTTTCTCGAAGAAATTTCTGTAATCGCCAGAAGTGGCCATGGCATGGCTTTGCAGATACAGCACTCGATGAATGGTTCGTTCACCGGGGGCTGGTTTTTCAATTGCCACTTTCCAGGGGAACCCAGTCGAATTGTGCCCTTTCCCCCGAAGCTCTCCTCCGATTTCAACGAGAAAGTGAGGAATGCTCAAGGACTCCAAATACTCTGCTACCTGGTCAACCGCATACCCTTTTGCAATGGCTGATAAATCAATTTGGAGGTTTGGTTGGTCTTTCCGAATGGCCGGCGGCGATGCTTGAGTGTGAAGGTGCCGATACCCTACGCTTGGGAGTCTTTCTTTGATAATATCCTGCGACGGTATCTCTATCGTTTTGGGCGCAGGACCGAATCCCCACATGTTCACGAGCGGTGCAACCGTGACATCGAATGCGCCATTCGTGAGGTTGCTGACTCGCAACGCCTCATTGATCACTCGAACGGTTTCGGGAGAAACCTTGCTCCAATCAGTCGATGTCGACTGATTGAATAGGCTGATTTCGGAGTCCTCTCGATACGTGGACATTCGGGAATTGACTCGCTCCAGGATCTGATCGATGCCTTCTCGCAATGACGTCAACAGCAGGTCCTCCGGCATGTTCCGAACCTTGACCGTATACGTCGTCCCCATGGTTTGACCGGAAAACAAAACGGAGCTTCCAGCTTGGTCTTCCTGAACGCAGGAGGACAAAACTAGGGAGAGGACCAAAAGACTCAGGCAGAGACTTCGATCAGGTCGCTTCCAATTTCTCATCCCGTGCAGTCTCATCAGCCTCCGAAATCGTCAAGGAGAATGTTCTCCCGTTCGACGCCCAAATTTTCCAACATCGTAATAACCGCAGCATTCATCACCGGAGGCCCACACATATAATACTCGCAATCCTCAGGGGCCGGGTGATCTTTGAGATAGTGGTCCTCGAGCACTTTGTGAATGAACCCGGTGTATCCTGTCCAATTATCCTCGGGCTTGGGGTCCGATAGGGCCACAAACCATTTAAAATTGTCGTGCTCCGCCTGAAGTTGATTAAAATGGTCCTCATAGAAAACTTCTCGCCGACTCCGTGCGCCGTACCAGAACGTTATTTTTCTCTGAGAGTTTAATCGCTTGAGTTGGTCGAAAATATGTGAGCGCATCGGGGCCATCCCAGCCCCGCCTCCGATAAAGACCATTTCGTTGTCGGTGTCTCTGGCAAAGAATTCTCCAAAGGGGCCGGAAATCGTCACCTGGTTCTTTGGTTTCATGTTAAAAATATACGAGGACATTTTCCCAGGAGGGATATCATCCGTTGCCCCAAACGGTGGAGTGGCAATTCTCACATTTAACATGATGATGCCTTTTTCCTCGGGGTAACTAGCCATGGAATAGGCTCGCATCATCGGTTCATCGACTGTGGACTCATACCGCCAAAGGTTGGCTTTATCCCAATCCTCCCGAAATTTTTCTTCAATATCAAAGTCGGAATATTTTAATTTATGGGGAGGGCATTCGATTTGGATATATCCACCTGCCCGAAAGTCGACATGCTCCCCTTCCGGAAGATCCAAGGTCAGTTCCTTAATGAAGGTCGCCACGTTTGGGTTCGACCGAACGGAGCATTCCCATTTCCTGACTCCAAACACCTCAGGAGGAACCTCAATTTTCATGTCTTGCTTCACCGTCACTTGACAGGATAGGCGTTCGCCCTCTGCGGCCTCACGCTTGTTGATGAGTGACGTTTCCGTCGCAAGGATAGCGCCACCGCCCTCGAATACTTTACATCGGCACTGTCCGCAGGATCCGCCACCACCGCATGCTGATGAAAGAAATATTTTTGCGTCAGCCAAGGACGTCAGCAGTTTTCCGCCGACAGGAATTTGCAGCGTTTTTTCTCCATTGATAAGGATGTTCACATTTCCCGATGCCACCAGCTTTGACCTGGCTCCGAGAATCATAAAGACCAAGGCAAGGATGATTACCGTGAAAAGACCGACACCTAAGAGGATTTCAAACATAACGAATAGTTTCGAGTTGAAAGATAAAAGACAAGGTTCGGGTTTCGAGTTTATAAAGGTTTCGAGCCTAAAGTTTTGAGAAAAAGTTCCGGGTTACAAAAAACTTATAGAGCTTTAAACTTGGTTCCCTTGATTCCAGATTTCCGAAGGTAGATCATAAGGCCACCTATAAGACGACTGGTTTCGTCTGTGAGTTCCATTAGGCGATCAAAGTCTTCAGAAGTTAAATAACCTTGGTCTTTCGCCACATATAACTGGCTTCTCACTTCTCCAGCAGACCCTTTGGCGAAGGACAAGAACTGAACGAACTCGGCTGTCCCACCTCGATCGAAACCCTCAGCGATGTTCGAAATAATGGAAACACCGGCTTTTCGGATCTGATCGCGTAACGGGAAATCCCGAGCGAACATACCGTGCTTCGAGACAGAGTAGATTTCATTCACGAGCTCGCGAGCTTTCTGCCAGGCCTGCAGTTCCTCAAAACTCTCGTAAGTGGCCATCCCTTTTTCTCGAAACTC
>CBDUWS010000255.1:0-3491 GCA_965370985.1 uncultured bacterium | reverse complement strand
GTACCCTTTAGCACATTCAAGTTAAAAGGGATCACAGATTGGCACGACAAACGATTGGAAAGAAACAAGGGTCTTCTTTTGACAAGACAAAAGAAGAATAGCTCTGTGTCGCTATCTACAAAAGCGGTGTAAAAGTTATTCTGCTTCCGGGATGGGATGCTCAGGCTTAGGAGCGCGCAAGGTTCCTAAATAATAGGTGAGGGCTCTGGCGTCTGCATCAGAAGCACCCAAGTTAGGCATCCGCGTATGCTTTTTCATCGCCTGTGGATTACGAATCCACCGATAAATCCACGTAGGATTCAGGCGAAACCCTGCACGGTCTAGTGCGGGACCAACTAAGCCACCAACGTCATTGAGACTATGACAACCGTTACAGCCATAAGTGTCAGTATAGAGTCGCTTTCCTTGTTCTGCTTGCTCGACTCGCTCGTTGTCTGAAATGGTAAGATCCGGACGTTCGACACGTGTCTTTTTGGGGCGTTTGGAAAAGTTAGCAACTTCCGCTTTGGCTTTTTCAAATTTGGTATTGGCAGCGAGAAATACGGCCTCTTCTGGAAGCGTGATTTCTTCAGGCTCGTAATCCTCAAGTTGCTCATCGGTCAACGTTTCTTCATACGCTTCTTGAGCCGCTTCAACTTTTTCAGTGGCGGCTTCATAGGCGGCTTGGGCCGATTCCATTTCCGGCTTTACCGCTTGGAAAGCGTCTTCTAATTCTTTTTTGCGGCCCTCCAAATCATAGGTTAGCGACATGCCATGTAAGGTACGAACATACCCAACAATCCCCCAGATTTCTTCTTCGGAAAGGGTGTACTTAAACGTCGGCATGGTAGAGACGGCAAAATAATCCATATCATCTAATACCACTGGATCTTCGGTATCCCGCATATCCCGATAGATGGTATCGAAAATTTCCTTGTCACTAAATGTCGACATTTCTGCATTAGAAGCTAGATTTTTCGGCCGTGGATCAGGCATGCGTCCCCAATTAAATCCTTCATTTTGCTGCCCCGATTCTCCATGGCAATGACTACAATAATGGTTATAGTGTTTTTTGCCTTTGGCTGTTAGTTCATCACCCACACAGCCGTATAAGAAAAGACTGGCGGCCAACACCAGAGCCATACACTTCAAAATTTTTCCCATCACATTTTTTCTGGCCACCCGTTTCATGCTGATTGGCCCTTTCTCAATTTCCGTACCACAACGAGTTCAAAGCCTGCGGCGAGAGCAAGCCCAAGGATCACCCACCCGTATATGGAATTATCCGCACTGGGTTCGGCACGAATGGACCACCAGGAAGACACGGCTTTTTGACTGCCCTTTTCCTTTACAAGACCATCAACTACAGCCCCATCCCAAAAGGCAAAGGCAACACTCCGCCACTCCCCCGGTTCTATTTGGACATCTTGTTCATCTTCCGTTTTGAGTGCACGCGAAAACACCACTTTCCAAGAACCATCTTCCCACGCTCCAGTGGCTTTGACATCTTGTTTTTCTTGGGTTGCCAGGGTTTTAAACCCCTTGGCACTCATATCCAGCGCGTTACCATTTTCTTTTTTCCAGAACCAAATATTGACAGGACCTCCTTCAACTTGAAGCATTTCCTGCCCATGGGCAAAGTGAGCTTTTTTATCTCCCACCATGAATTCCACAGCCGCAGCATCTTTGGGGTCTTCAGTAGGATCTTCATACTCAACTAAAATTGCCAGGTTTTGCCCATCATGCAGGCCTTTGACTTTCACTGATTTGACCGTCACTTCCTGAATACGTTCAGGCCAATGCACTTGTGGAGCTAATTTAAATTTAGACTGGGGAACCGAATCCCATTGGGAAGAGTTCGGATCATCGGCAGGAAGACTCCCCTCTACTTGATACATGCGCACCGACACACTTCCAAGAGCTTCGTCAGCCGGAGGTGGATCGCTGGCAAATCCAATCGAAAAACCGAGTATTCCGGATATTCCCACAAAGATGATTGTTGAGAGGAATCTCAGTCTGTTCAGCATGTCATATTCTCCAGAAAAACACCGTTCTCAGTAATGGATGAGGGCCCGCTATTCTTCTTCTTCCCATGTCCGGGGAGATTGATGAGCACCATCGTATTCACCCATGATAATTTTCCAAATAAACTCATCGGGCAATTCGACTTCCCAACGAGGCATGGCGGACTTCCACGGCATGCCTTCTATTGGTAAGCCGACACCGCCCTTTTTAATCCGCCAGAATAAATAGGATTCTTGGAGTTGTGCGATTGTACCCGGATCACTGAAATTGGCCGGGGGAGGATTAAACCCTGGCGCTGCCGGTCCTTTGCCATCAAAATTGGCTCCATGGCATGGCGAACAGTAAGCCGCATACAGCCCCTTCCCCATATTGATGTTGGCTTCATTTTTCTGATAGGGATTGGCTAATCCAACAAATTCGTTAGGTGGAGCAGGGTGAATAGTCCGATTTTCTGCAGGAGGAAGATCGCTAGGAGCCAAACTCGTATAGGTTTGCCACCCGACCAATAATGGGAATAACACCAAGACCGCCAGCCTTGCCATTTTGCCAGCCCCCGACTGCCCCTCCCCCGACAAAAATCGGAAAATAGGACCCATAAGAGACTCCAACGATGACGCACTCATCGTTCCATAAATCATGATCCCGCTTAACGTAAGAGACAAATACAGATAAATCAAACTTGCTGGAAGCGGGGCCGTAAATAAGGGAAGAATAAACTTTAAAAATATAAACATCCCTACAAGAAGGATTACCCCGCTCGCTATTGGACCTTTCATATCGTTCCTCCTGTGTTCCGATTTCCCATTCTTACGGAGCCACGGCGCTTTCTGCTGACATCGTATTCATAGAAACAGAATTCGCAATGAAGGCAACCTCTACTGCTTCAGCCTGCTCTTCCTGAGATTCCATTACATCTTCAACCTTAATACTAATAGGCTCTCCACTCATTTTTTGAAGAAAGGCAATCACTGAATATATCTCCGGCTGGGTGAGTCCAATGGGATCCTTATTGATATGGGGCATTCGTGCAGGATATTCCTCGGGCTTTGTTCCATGACGAAAATCCAGATAAATATACGCTTGCGGTTGCGTGAGACTTTCATACATAAATTCGGGAGACAACTTCGCGCCAATGCCGTTCAAATCCGGGCATCGAGCCGACTCACTTGGCCCAATCGAATGACAGAGGGCACATTGTCCTTTACTAAAAAATATTTTTTGCCCGATGGCCGCTAAATCATTTGGGCTTTTCACACTAGCAATATCAAATTTTTCAATAGCTGGAGGTAAGGAGGCCACTTGCGGCACACCCAAGGCAATTAAGCTAAAGGTTCCCAAGACCATGGCAACAAATCCTATGACACGGAGAAACATCCCCTTAATAAATAACAGGATGAGAATCCCCATTCCGACAACGCAAAGACCGATTATTTGGAGTAACGCAACTTCACTCATGATGCCTCACTTATGGTTTTCGAGAATCCCGG
>CBDUWS010000254.1:0-3492 GCA_965370985.1 uncultured bacterium | reverse complement strand
TCTTGGACCATAGTCCCACTATGGGCCGGCGAAATCGTCAAAATCTGCCCTCGCTCAGCCACTTTTTCGCTCTCGATTCCCTAAGCCCGACAGGCTCCTAGCTGGTTTTGATTTTCAACCATTCAATGCCGACTTTTCTTCATCCAGGCACACCAAGAAGGTGTAAAAACTTCCATCTCATTAAACTTGACATTTTTTGATGAGATAGTATTAAATATATTATTCCTATCGATTTAGTATGAATTAATCAATGAACCGATTTCCCATTAAAGTCACTTACGGAATAATGGCTACCATTGAACTAGCTCGTCATGATCGATCGATCCCCCTTCAAGCCAAGGCCATCGCCATGCGACAAGGCATTCCTTCTCGATTTATTGAACAAATCCTTCAGGCTCTGAAGCAGGCGGGGATTGTAAGAAGTCTTCGTGGCCCTCAAGGAGGCTATACGCTCACTCAAGACCCCAGTCAGATATCCCTGGCTGAACTGGTTAATTCGATGAATGGGGCTGAGGCCACACCCTCATCAACAAACGGATCCACGGACCAAACCGAAAACCGAAGGGCATCAAACACCGTTCTTTCACGCATTTGGGCACAAGTTCAGGAAGCAGAACAATCCGTTCTTCGAGTGATTTCACTCCAATCATTGGTCGAGCAGCATCAAAAGCTCGAATCCCAGCACAGCTTGATGTATCATATTTAGTTCCGCATATTGATAAAAATGTTCACGATATCGACGAAGGCCCTTAATTTTTTGATACGCACCAAATTAGAAATTTCTGAATATTATCTGCCATTTGGAGAAAGACCATGAGCACGTCACCAGCTACTACCAGGCCTCCCATCCAGACAATCCCGATACCTCAGGACATTATCGAGGAAATCGAAACGTTTGAAGATGAAGTCGCTCGGGTCCAATCAGGAGACACCCCGGTTGATATGTTCAAACCCTTCCGTCTGCAATACGGCATCTACGGACAACGCCAGCCAGATGTCCAAATGATCCGCATCAGAATCCCCTTCGGCGGAATGACCGCCAATCAATTACGACAAGTCGCTGAGATCACAGACACCTATTCCACTGGCGTTGGTCACGTGACAACTAGGCAGGATTTTCAATTGCACTTCGTGCCGCTTCCCCAGGTCGGCACCATCATGCGGAAATTAGCAGAAGTTGGCTTGACGACACGCGAAGCCTGCGCCAATACGGTTCGTAACGTTACAGCCTGCGCTCTAGCCGGCGTCTGCCCGGGAGAAGTTTTCGATATCACGCCCTATGCCAAGACGGTGGCGGATCATTTGTTACGAAATCCGTTGAACCAAAGTCTCCCACGGAAATTTAAAATTGCATTTTCCGGCTGTAAACAAGACTGCGCATTGACGCCCATTCACGACGTAGGACTCCTGGCGACCCGCAATGCCAAAGGTACCATTGGTTTCAAGATGGTCGTAGGGGGTGGATTGGGATCCACTCCGCGTCTCGCAAAAACGCTGCGAGAATTTGTCCCGATGGAAGAACTTATTCCATCAATCGAAGCCATATTGAAAGTGTTTGACAATTTGGGCAACCGTAAGAATCGTAGTAAGGCCCGGATGAAGTTCGTTCTCAACAAATTAGGCTTTGAGGAATTTGCGAAACGCTGGAAAGAAGCGTATGACAGCATGATTCAATCTGGTGCCACGAAACTTGGATTGATCCCAGACATGTACCTAGACGATCCTCCTTTGATCATGCCCACTAAAAATGGCAATGGCACATCTGCTCAAGGAAACGGGCATAGCTCATCAAACGACTTGTCACAGAATGGGGAGGCAACATCCTCTCCAGACGCTTTTAAAGCCTGGTGTGCGACCAATGTCATTTCACAACGACAGCCTGGGTTTAAAGCCGCCGCAGTACGACTCCGTTCCGGTGATCTCACGACAGAACAAATGTTTGCATTGGCTGACCTGGCCGAACGCTATGCCAATGGAAATATTCGAACCACGATTAACCAAAACATGATGGTTCGATGGATTCCTGATAGCCAACTTCCTTACTTTTATGAAGAACTTATGACGCATGGATTAGGTGATCCCGGAGCCGAAGGTGTCGAGGACATTGTGGCTTGTCCAGGGACAGATACCTGTGGGTTGGGCATTACGTCCTCGAAAGGACTCGCTCGTGCCTTAGCCGAAGTGTTTCCCGCTGGCAAAACCCCGGATGACCTCAAGGGCGTCGATGTCAAAATCAGTGGATGCCACAATTCCTGTGCCCAGCATCATATCGCGACGATTGGCTTACATGGAGTAGGCAAACGCATTGGAAAACATGTGGCACCAGTGTATGAGTTGCATCTGGGTGGACAAGTCAACGGCACGGCCAAAATTGCCCAATTAATTGTGAAAGTCCCCGCGAAAAATGTGCCCGCTGCTGTCCAGCATCTTTTAGACCTGTATCGGCAAACGCGAAAAGACGGAGAATTCCTCCCGGCCTTCATCGACCGCACAGGCAAGGTCAAGCTCAAAGACGAACTGATTCCTTATACCATCCTCCCTTCTTATCAAGATGACAAGGAATTTTATTTCGATTGGGAAGGGGACGAGGAATTTTCTGTCGAGGATTTGGGGCCTGGGGAATGTGCCGGTGGCGCATTAGAGATGATCGATAATCGAATCCTTGAAGCCGAGCAAGAACTCTATCAAGCACGAATTCTGGTGGAAAAACACCAATATGCCATGGCCATTAATAAAGCCTATCGGGCAGTGGTCGCAGGCGCGAAAGCCATTCTCGTGACCGAAGGCATCGATCCGAACACCGATGCCGATACGTTAATGGAATTCGATGACATGATTCGCTCCAAAGGACTTTTGCCAGCTGAATACCACAACGTGGCCGAAAAATTCGGCGACCTCGGGACCAAGAACGCTTCTGCGAATTTCACTCAAGGTAAACTTACCTTTGCCAAAGGGTTCGTCGATATTTGCCGAACGGTCACCGAACAAATTGGGCAGGACCTAAAGCTTACCCCGGCAGAAGTGGGAGCAGAGGGCACCTCACCGTCAACAGTCACACCCGCTCAATCCAAGCCTCAGCTTTCTACGGTTGGCAATGCGGAGGTCTATGACTTACGAGGTGTAGCCTGTCCGATGAACTATGTCAAAACCAAATTAAAATTGGAAATGATGGATGATGGCGAACAACTCGAAGTCTGGCTGGATGCCGGCGATCCGATTCGCAACGTCCCAGTCAGTCTCCGAAACGATGGGCATAAAGTCCTCAAACAAGAAGCCATGGATACTGAGGAACAACATTTTCTAGTCCTGGTAGAAAAAGTCGAAGGATAAATATTCCATGGCGCCAGCAGTAAACACCCGCCCGTCTCCAGACGAGTTATCGAATTGGAATACCGCGTTAGAAGGGCAACCCCCACAAAAAATTCTTGAGACTGCTCTCAAACAATATGATACGACCATCATTTTGGCGTGCAGCTTTGGCGCAGAAGATGT